>NZ_BBTF01000092.1:0-6481 GCF_000876115.1 Acinetobacter sp. NBRC 110496 | reverse complement strand
TTTTTAGCCATTCCATCCAAATTTTATTAAAGGTAGGCTCTGTGATCATAGTCATTGATAACGCTGACCAAGCAGAAACCACCCCATCTATTTGATGGATAAAAGAACTATGAATATAAGCTCGTGTGAATTTACCATATTCTGTTGGATCGCGTTTAATCAAGTATTCAACTGTTTGATCTAAATCAAGAATTATTTGATTGAACATTTCTTCTATCAAATTTTTTTTATTCGGGAAATGGTGAAATACCCCCCCTTTTGTTATACCTAGTGCTGTAGCAATATTTTGAATAGAAACACCAGAAATACCCTTTTGAGAAACAAGAATAGTTGCCTGTTCAAGGATGCGCTTTCGAATAACCTCTGGTTGCTTCTTTTGTTGCCGAATTTCTTTCACTTAATGACCTGCTGATTGCGAAAATAAATTAATAATTATTACGCCAGATACGATAAAACCAATTCCAATTAAAGCAGGATTATCTAGTGTCTGTTTAAAAACAAAGTAGCCAACTACAGCAGTTAGAACAATCCCAACACCAGCCCATATAGCGTATGCGATACCTAAAGGGATTGTTTTAATAACTTGTGATAATAAATAAAATGCCGTGCTAAAAAAAATAAGGACCATCACGCTTGGAAAAAGTTTTGTAAACCCTTCCGATTTAACTAAAAAACTACTTCCAATCACTTCGGAAACTATTGCAAATCCAAGTAATACATAAGCGAGTAACACACTGTTCATAAGTAATCATACCTAACATACCAATCGGAAGGTATGTTAAATTTTCAAAAAAAAATTATCAATAATTATTTTAGATTTTCTAAAATTAACATAATACACCTTATACGAAATGCGTTATAATTCTCTTGAAAATTCAACGCTGTAGTTCCTAGTTGATAGCCCATCTTCCCCAAGGTGGGCTTTTTTTTTATGATTTTTTCACGTTCCACGACCTCTAAATGATCAATGTTCCACGATTTTAATAAGCCTTGGTAAACAGTAAGATCAGCCATGAAGTTTAAAGAAACGGCTCTAAAAGCCTCTTTTTTCGGATCCTGGTTCAACTTGTTCAGGGGTAGCAATCTGTTTAGGTGAACCGTACTGGGTTTATCGGAGAGAAATTTTTAATATCTAAATTTATGTAACTATAGAGTATACCCTAAAGTTACAATCTGAAAGTTCATGAAATTATGTATCATTTAAATGATTTTTAATCATAAGTAACATGTAACTTTAGTGTTAAAGAATTATAATTTACGAAATTGTTCATTTTTATCCAATTGGGGCGTGAAAAAGTGAAAGGCCAAAAAGTAGGGTATGTCCGGGTAAGTTCTGTCGAGCAAAACACTGGACGTCAACTTGAAGGAATTGAGGTCGACCGGATTTTTGTTGACCGTGCTTCAGGTAAAAATACTGACCGACCTAAATTTCAGGAAATGTTGAACTATGTCCGGGAAGGGGACAGGGTGATTGTACATTCAATGGATCGTTTTGCGCGAAGCCTAAAAGATTTGGTCACTGAAGTAGATAAACTGGTCAAACGAGGGATCGCCATCCAGTTTGTAAAAGAAAATATTACTTTTACAGCCGAATCCACCCCGATGGATAATTTGATGCTTCAAATGATGGGTGCTTTTGCACAGTTCGAACGTGAGATCATTTTAGAGCGGCAAAAGGAAGGAATAAAACTCGCCTCTGCTGAGGGGAAGTACAAAGGTCGGGTGCATAAACTAAAGCCTGACCAAGCTGAAGCTTTACGACAAGCATGGAAGGAGGGGAAGTATCCATCGAAAATGGCATTAGGGAAAGCTTTTGGGATTAGTCGTCAGGCGGTATACCGATATTTACAAGTTAGTGAATAGCTTATTGGGATTAGCAACTAAATTTAGTTTAACTTATAAAAATCATGAAACACTGTTCGAATTTTAAGCGTGGAACGTGAAAAATCACAAAAAAAGCCCACCTTGGGGAAGGTGGGCTATCAACTAGAAACTACAGCATTGATTTCTAAGTGGAATTATAACGCATTTCGTATAAGGTGTATTATGTTAATTTTAGATTTTTTAAAAAATTAGGGCATCCATGAATCCTTTAGAATTCTACTGTTTAATATTGAAAAATATGGATAAAAACCTGGCTAAGAAACTAGGTAAAATTGAGAAAAAATATACTAATGTTCCATTTAAAAATGATGAAATAGCTAAAGTTAAAATTAAATCCGAATTTGCTTCAGAAATGGGGTTTTTCGTACTTAATTCAGCAACTTCTTTAGCTGTAGATGAAGAAAACTATAATTTTGCATACTGCTTAAAAATCTTAGAACTATATCCAATTAAGAATAACGATTTTTTTTATTGGAATGAGCATATAAAGCTATTTTCAGAATTAGAAAAAAATAATTTTTTATATGAAGATGTCTGCAAACTACATGATTTTCTGGTAAATAACTTTAGCTTTAACGGTGATTTAAAGAATATTATTAGTCATGAGATGCTTAGAAATTCTGGCGTCAATATGCTGCTAATTTTAATTCACTTAGATCATTTAATTTCTAAGAAGTGGGGATTCCAATCAATCTCACTAAACCAAGCATTAAAGTTTAAGTTTAAAAATAAACGACCATACTTCCCATCAAAAACTTTTACAGATTTTCTTTTATTTATCTTAAAGATAAATGCAAAGTTTGAAGCAACAAAAGGACATAAAGTCGAGATTCTGAAGACTATTCCTCCAACTAATGGTTTTGAGCAATGGTTAGATCCTTCTCTCGAAGATGAACAAATTAAAGAATTTATACAACTAATTAAAAAAGTTAGAGAAAACAGAAGACTATGCTACTTGAATGAAGTCTATGAGTTCCTAGGTCTACCTTATGGTGAGTTTAAAAATGATGAAATTTATGAACAAGTCTCAGAAGAGAATTATTTATTCCTGAAAAATGAACTTCCAGAAGATAAGTGGTTTGAAAGTATTAATGCCATAGCTGGCCTATGGTTAATATATTTTTGGCAAGACTTTTATTATAAACATTTTCAAAAAACAGCCAGCGTTTCTACGTTAGCTACATCAGAAGATTTTATCGTGATATGGGAAGCCTTCCTGAAGAAATATCCTTCAGAAGGCCAATATCTTTGGCCTTCTGAATTGATATTATAAGATAAATAAATTTTTATTTACGAGGTGGATTATTGTCTCGGCCACCACCTGATGGATTTCCAGTAGTACTAGGCCAACCTGCTGTGCTCATAGTTTTCATCCTTATTTAGATTTCGTAGGTTTATGATTAGGATTCAATTGTCGGCTACGGTTGTCCTGATTCTGCGCATGTTGAATATTATTAGGATTTTTTACTGTAGCACGTTGATCATTCGCTGTTTGTGTCATTGCTTTCTCCTTAAAATGTTTGAACATCTGACAAGGAAAGTATGGCTTCAAAAAAATATGCATCTTGCCTGAAAAACAGTAAAAAAGTTTAAATTTTAACCAAAAAAATTATGTATTTAACATAATGGTGTTATACGAAATTAATGGATGTTCGTATAAATTACTTGCATATTGTATTCGATCGAATACAATATAGTGAGAAGATAAGGATCCTCATGATTGAAATTAAACGTCTTCCAGAATTTGATGAATGGTTGGATGGCATTAAAGACAATATGACCCGTATCCGCCTGAATCGTCGATTAGATAAGGTTCAACGTGGAAACTGGGGAGACATTAAACCTCTCCAAGATGGCGTTTGGGAAATGAGAGAATTCTTCGGTTCTGGATGGAGGATGTATTACATCCAACATGGTGACGTTGTGATTGTAATGCTTGGTGGTGGAGATAAATCAACTCAACAACAAGACATCGATCGGGCAGTCAAACTATCGAAAACATTGGAGGATTAAAATGGTTAAAGTCGCTGATTTACCAAGTTTTGATATGGCTGAGTCGCTCAAAACTGAAGAAGACATTGTGATGTATCTCAATATGGTTCTTGAAGAAAATGATCCAGCTGAATTAGCCCATGCACTTGGTGTTATTGCTAAAGCTCGTGGCATGACTCAAATCGCTAAAGAAGCAGGGATTGGGCGTGAAGCACTCTACAAAGCCCTACGTCAGGATTCAGCACCACGTTTTGATACGATTAATCGTGTAGTAAATGCTTTAGGCTTAAAGCTCACAGTACAACACGCTTAAAACTTTAAAAATATAGTAAAAATGGGAGCTAAAGGCTCCCATTTTTAGATTCGTATAAGGTGTATTATGTTAATTTTAGAAATTCTATATAAATATAGAATTTTTAAAACTTAAATTCTGGCATGTGTCCCATACTTATCAATCATGATCGAACTGGCTTCATTTAGACCACGTACTGTGACATTCGCACCATTCTTTTGAAATTTATTTACAACAGAATCAAGCATGGCGACTGATGTTACATCCCAAATGTGAGAATGGGTCAAATCAATAATCACCTCCTTTACATCCTCTTTAAAGTCAAAACCTTGCATGAATTTTTCAGAAGAACTAAAGAAGATCTGACCTCTCAACTCATATAAACGGGCCATTCCTTCAAAAGATGCTGTCACCTGGATATCATTTTCAAGTTTATTCGCCAGGAACAAGGCTGAAAGTAATACGCCTGTTAACACACCCAAAGCCAGGTTATGCGTAGCAACAACTACAATCACCGTCGCAATCATGACGATATTACTGCTCTTAGGATTATCTTTTAACTGAGTGACAGAACTCCATTCAAAGGTACTGATAGAGACCATTATCATTACCGCTACCAATGCAGCCATTGGAATCACTTTGAGCCAGTCGCTGATAAATACAACCAGAATAAGAAGAAAAATGCCCGCAGAGAATGTTGATAAGCGTGTAAGGCCACCTGATTTTACGTTAATCATAGATTGACCAATCATTGCACAACCGGCCATGCCACCCATAAAGCCAGAAGCAATATTCGCAATCCCTTGTCCCTTACATTCCTGATATTTATCACTTGGCGTATCAGTCATTTCATCCACGATAGTTGCTGTCATCATCGATTCAAGTAAACCTACAGCCGCCAGTGCGACTGAATAAGGCAAAATAATCATCAATGTTTCAATATTCAAAGGAATATCTGGAATCAAGAACATTGGAAGTGTGTCAGGTAAAGACCCCATATCGCCCACGGTCCGTACATCAATTCCTAAAGCGATTGCCAATAATGTGATTGCAATGATGCAGACTAGTGGAGAAGGGAGTAATTTTCCTAATTTGGGAACCAGAGGGAATAGATAAATAATTGCTAAACCTAAAGCAACAAAAGCATATACATGCCAGGTCACATTAATCAGTTCAGGCAATTGAGCCATGAAAATTAAGATCGCTAACGCATTTACGAATCCAATAACCACAGATTTAGATACAAACCGCATTAACTTGGCGAGCTTTAAATAGCCTGCCAATATTTGAATCACGCCTGTCAAAATTGTTGCTGCCAGCAGATATTCAAGCCCATGCTCTTTGACCAATGTGACCATAAGCAGCGCCATTGCACCAGTGGCTGCTGAAATCATGGCAGGACGACCACCTACGAAAGAAATCACGACGGCAATACAGAAGGATGCGTATAGACCAACTTTAGGATCTACACCTGCAATAATTGAAAATGCGATGGCTTCAGGGATGAGTGCAAGACCGACGACTAATCCGGCAAGTACATCCCCACGGATGTTAGAGAACCACTGTTCTCGGACATTAGATAACATAAACATAGCCTGTTTTTTAATTTTTCAGATAGGCTAGTGATGTGATATATACAACACACAAACGACTACACCACATCACTAGACAGTGATGAGTTATTTACAGATTTAAGACGATAAATAAACTTAAGGTGGCGTAAGTGTCATAAGATGAAAGAACGTTTTAGAGTAAAAAAATCAGGACAAGGGTAACAGCTAGGTACTTTTTTATAAAGCCTGGATGTTATATCCAAGCTTTGTTTAATCGGTATTTTATGAAGCTTTTGGCTCCCCAAGTAATTGACCTATTTCCAAACGTGTATAGCCACGTTCTTTAAAAATCAAAACAATAGCCTGTTTATAATCTTCAGAAGTAGAAGTCTTATACTTAGTTATCAGTTGATTTTCAGAATTCAGCTCAAGATCATTTTTGATGGTCAATACTTCGCTAGAGATCTTGTTAAAGATATTTAGGTTAAACATACAGGCACTCGTCATCCGTATTATAGCGGCCCGACTATAACGAATACCTGTCTTAGCTACGCTAGACACCCTTGGCCGCAAGGATTACAAATTAAGAAAAATTCCGCAAGTTTTTGTCTATTGAAAGAATAAATAATCTCCCAACTGCTATCTATTTAACATAATGGCTGTTATACGAAACGAGAGTGTTAGAACCCATTTAAAGTGTCTATATTCTCACCAATAAAAATGTCCGGTTTCTCCGAGGTAAAATATGACTTTTGAACAA
>NZ_BBTF01000093.1:0-6444 GCF_000876115.1 Acinetobacter sp. NBRC 110496 | reverse complement strand
TAACTCAATTCGCAGAATTTCTGTTTGAGCATTTGCTGAACCCAATTCAGCTTTTGCTAATTCAACTTCAGCTAATCTTTTGGCACGATTTGGAAAATCTTGCATGATGCCAATCTTTTGCATCGTCATCCCCTCTTGTGTGACAGACCATGCAGCATCACCTGATACAGGGTAATTATCGAGACCCACAAATAGTTTAGGATTGGGCAAAATACCTGAAGCTGAAACTATATTCTCAGCACCTTCAATCTGAGCACTATTAGCTCTTAGAGCAGGCGCATATCGCTCAGCAAGCTTCAATGCTGTATCCAAAGTCAGTGGCTGGGCATAAGCATGTCCATAACTCAAGAAAAAACAGATCGTCGCAATCGAGCATCCACCCCATTTTAGGGACAGCTTTCCTTTATTAAAGTTCATATTTTTAGCTCTAAAATGATGTACACGCGCACGTGCAGAACACCCATAGAAAACTCTATGAATGATGAAGAATCATCAAATTAGTTAAAGCGTGGGGGTTTCCATAAATTGGAAAGATCAGATGAGATGAAATTTTGATTTAATGGAGAAAAAGTAGACTGTTCCGCAGGTAAAAAAATCATCGACTGCAAAACATCCAGCGCTGTAGATGTATATGCAATTTTAGAAAATGACATAATACAATCTTGCTTAGACATACATGATGGATCATGTAATTGCTTCTTAATCTTTACCTCAGCTTTCATACAATCCATGTGCATAGCACTTGCTTTTTCATGATCTTCAGAATTCATCATTTGCATGGATTGTGTATCTTGAGATGACATTAAACATGGGCTATGTACAGATGCAGCAGCTGCTGCCGATCCTACAATTAGGATAGCAAAAGATAAAAACAGCGATAAGCATGTCCTTAACAAGTGCATAACATCAAGACCAAAATTTAACCTTTTTAGTTTTACAGATTATCCTGTAAATAACAATCCTATAATTAATTAAACTAATTCATTAAACAGCGGTTGTTGGTTTATATCAACAACCGCCTTCTAAATTAAAACCGACTTATAACTTGATAAGTTATAAAGGAAAATAAATAAGCCAATGAAAAGAGATATACAGCCATTACGACTGGTTGTTTCCAACTCCCTGTTTCTCTTCGAATGGTCGCTAGTGTTGCTAAACAATGCGGGGCAAAGATAAACCAAACTAACAATGACATACCTGTCGCTAGCCCCCATCCATCCGGACCAGATATTTGAGATAATAAAGTCTGGGTAACTGCATCTTCATCACCAGACATTGCATAGATCACCCCTAACGCAGCAATAATCACTTCACGAGCTGCCATTGCAGGAATCAAAGCAATACAAATTTCCCAAGTAAATCCAATCGGAGCAAATATTGGATGGATTAGATGCCCTAACTGTCCAGCAATACTATAATTGATTGGTGGCATTGTTGGATTATCAGGTGGTAAAGGGAACGTTACCAAGAACCATAATAAAATAGAAAGTGCGACAATAATTCCACCAACTCTTTTTAAGAATATAGTTGCTCTATCATAAAGCCCCAAAGCTACATTTCGAACATCTGGAATACGGTATGTAGGTAATTCAAAAATGAAAATACTTTCAGTTTTATCTTTTCTGACTAATTTCAGGAATAAAGAAACCAATAAAGCGGATACGATTCCTGACATGTAAAGCCCGAACAGAACTAGACCTTGTAAACTGAGCCAACCATAAACCAACTTGTTTGGAATGAATGCAGCGATCAGCAAAGCATATACAGGTAGTCGTGCAGAACACGTCATTAAAGGTGCAATCATAATCGTTGCTAAACGATCTCTTTCAGAGCTAATACTTCTAGTCGCCATGACTCCGGGAATTGCACAAGCAAAGCTCGAAAGTAGTGGAATAAATGAACGCCCACTTAAACCAGCTTTAGACATCAGCTTATCTAACAAAAAAGCAGCTCTAGGTAAGTATCCCGATTCTTCTAAAATTAAAATAAAGAAAAATAAGATCAGAATTTGAGGCATGTACGCGAGTACACTACCAGCACCTGCAATTACACCATCAACGACCAAACTTCTTAAAAGTGGATGAGTAATCAGAGGTCCTATCGCCCCACCAAACCATGAAATCGAATCCTCAACAAAGGAAATTAACGGTTGAGCCCAAATAAAGACAGCCTGAAACATTACAAACATGGTAAAGGTCAATATTAATAATCCAAAAACTGGATGTAAGAATATTTTGTCCAAGAAAGCCGTTCGTTTATCACCATTATCATTTTTCAAGATGACTTGTTTTGTAATATATTTGATTTGGTCAAAGTGACTCAGATCAGAATGATAAGGGGCAACAAACAAATTCTTTTGATCCAATTGGGTCAATAGCCCCTGAATGCCTTTTGTTTTTACAGCTACTGACTCAACAACAGGAATACCTAAAAGCTGAGATAGCTTCGTTGTATCAATTGAAATCCCACGCTTTCTAACCTCATCCATCATGTTAAGAACAAGTAACATTGGTCTGTTTAAAGCCCTGACTTCAAGTACAAGACTTAAATGAAGATGAAGATTCGTAGCATCGACAACACATACAAAAATATCAGGTATAACTTCGCCTTTTAATTCACCAAAGCATACTGCTCTAGTTACCTCCTCATCTAAACTGCTCGGTTTTAAACTATAAGTCCCAGGCAAATCCAATACTCGAACGGTATCACCAGATGGCAGTTTAAAAAATCCCTCTTTCCGTTCTACCGTTACCCCAGCATAATTTGCAACTTTTTGACGAGTCCCTGTGAGGGTGTTAAAAAGTGATGTTTTACCGCAATTAGGATTACCAACAAGTGCAATATTTTTAGTGTCCATTGGTAATCTCTACAAAAATTCGTTCTGCTTCATTTTTTCTTAAGGCGAAACGTGAGGTTTCGATTTGAACCAACACAGGATCACCACCAAAAAGCCCTTTCGCAAGCACTTGTAAGGATTCACCTACTCTAAAGCCCAGCAGTTCTAAACGCTCCAGAACAGGATCATTTTTATCTTGATACTGTTCACCCTTTTTAAGATCAATGATTTTTACAGTCTGGTCTTGCTTTACTTGAAATAAATTCATTGTCAGCACCCTACTTCAACGCCAAAATTTTTCGAGCGCCATTCAGTACAAACAGTGAAACAAGAATACCAATAATCAAATCTGGGTAAGCTGAACCAGTCCATGCAACAAGTACACCTGCTAAAATAACCCCCATATTTACTATTACGTCATTAGCTGAAAAGATCCAACTCGCTTTCATATGGGCTCCGCCATCTCTATGCCCAGAAATGAGATACAAGCACGTCACATTGGCAATAAGTGCTAAGAAGCCAATAATGATCATCAAATCTGACTCTGGTTCACTACCGAACATGAAACGTCTGACAACATCAATAATAACGATCAAAGCTAATAAAAGTTGAATCCATCCTGCAAAATGAGCTGCTTTTAATTGGTATTTAGCCGCTTTCCCTACCGCGTAAAGTGCTATACCGTAAACGGCCGCATCAGCAAACATATCAAGAGAGTCCGCAATGAGCCCCGTCGATGCGGCAATAATTCCACTTATGAACTCAATAAAAAAAAGAACACCATTAATCGCTAGTAATAATTTAAGGACTTTCGCCTGCTTAGT
This sequence comes from Acinetobacter sp. NBRC 110496, assembly GCF_000876115.1. Taxonomy (NCBI): domain Bacteria; kingdom Pseudomonadati; phylum Pseudomonadota; class Gammaproteobacteria; order Moraxellales; family Moraxellaceae; genus Acinetobacter; species Acinetobacter sp. NBRC 110496. The sequence continues at coordinate 2,784 of NZ_BBTF01000093.1, read as the reverse complement.
CGGATCTGGTGTTTCAGGCAATTCCCCAGTGGCTTTTACTGTTTCCACGAGCTTTGCACCAAAACCTAGGGCTTCAAGTTTTGTGGTAATTTCATTAATCCCATTGGTATGGAAAACAACTAACTGTCTTTGCGCCAAATCAAAAGATAAACCTTTAACTTCATGCAAGGGAGAAAGTGCCATTCTTACCATTTGCTCTTCTGCCGAACAATCCATCTTCGGAATCAGAAAAGTACTAGCTTCTTGTGCTTGTTCTTTATTTTCATAAGCTTCAGTTTTATTTAATTTTGCCCCAAATCCAAGAGCTTCAAGTTTTGCAGTGATTTCATTACTTTCACCATTATGCAGAACTTTTAGGTTTCGGTTCGGCAAATCAAAAACCAAGCTCTTAACATCTACCAATGAAGATAAAGTCATCCGAACCATTTGTTCCTCTGCGGAACAATCCATTTTCGGGATGCTATAGTCACTGATGAAAGTCGCTGTATCTTCACTCCCCCTAATCTTTTCAGGTGAAGTTATCGAATCCGAACCACAGCATGAATTCGACTGCTTACTACCGCATGAATCTTTTTCATCAGGGTTAGGTTCTTGCTGTACCTCATTATCGCAACAAGAACTTTCACTTTCTTCTGTAGCTAAATCTTTAATTTTACAAGAATCTGTTTTTGATTCATTTTGTTTTTGCTTAGTGTCTTCACAAGAACTTTCTTGATTACAACCGCAACCACTCATTGATGTGCCTATAGTCATATCTTCACGTATTGCATATTAAAATCCCTATAGCTACTATAGAGTCAATAGATCAGGTGACTTGAAATGAACTTAAAAATTGGTGAATTATCTCAGCTATCCGGTTGCCCTGTTGTTACAATACGGTTTTATGAAAAAGAAGCTTTATTACTAGCCCCTAATCGTTCGGAAGCTAATTATCGACTTTATAACAAAGACCACTTAGAGCGACTTCTATTTATTCTTAATTGCCGAACTTTGAATATGAGCTTGGACGAAATAAAAATTTTATTAGCATACAAAGACAAACCTTGTGGAAACTGTAGTTCTATTAACATCTTAGTTGATAAACATATTCATCAATTAGAGCAGAATATCCAAAAACAGATTCAGCTTAAGCAACAACTTTCTGATTTAAGAAGCAAATGCTCTGGTTTTTTGGAAATTAACTCTTGTAAAGTACTTGAAGGGTTATCCGTAAGTTTAAAATAATTAAGAATGAATAATGGAATATCACCATTATTCATTCTTAATAAAATATTTAGAAAACTAATTCAATACCTGCCCCGTATAACCACCCCTTTTCAGAATTTGTAGCTTCTTGAAAAGTTGTTAATTTCTGTCCTTTTTCATATTGATAAGCGACATCAACAAATGGTCTTATACGCTTATTAATCTCGTAACGAGTTTTTAGACCTGTCTTTAACTCAGACAAACCTGACTTTGTAGCAAAATCAGAATTATCATTAAACACAATATCTGCTGCAATATATGGCTGAGTAATTAGCTTTTGAGTGAGTAATAGATCTCGATCAAACTCAAAACTGGCTCCCCAAAAATTATTTTCACCACCATAAAGGTAGGCTTTTGTCTCAAAGAAATAAGGTGCAAGGCCTAATAATCCAATAACGCCATCAATGCGATTACTATTACGGTTATTTTTGTCCTCACTATACCTTACCCCAGCTTGTACATCCCAAAATGGTGCAACATTTCTACTGTAAAGAGCTGATACATCATATTTGGGATCATTACTCTCCGCTTTATTCATATTAGCTTCAACAAACATTCGATTTTCATCTGTTCCAATCAATGCCTCGAAACTCGAACCTAAGCTGCCCTTTCCATCTTTATCAACTATCCACTCATTGGAAAATTTAGTTGTCTGATAAATTTGCCCACCATGCTCGTTCATATGATTTTGGCTAAAAGCTAAAGTTTCAGACCCTTTGCTGTTTGAAGACTTTTGATCAGTATTACGTTCAACATAGCCTAATCCGCCTGATTCGCGTAAAAGCACACTCATACTTGACGTACTCTTATTTAGATTTTCAGTCGAATTATCATTCGCAAATGCCATACCCGCTAAGCCAATTAAAGCAACAGATAAAATTGTTTTTGAATATAACTGTTTAGTGATGTGCATGTTGATTCACTCCCTCATGGCTAGTTTGAGGTTGGGCAACGATACTTTTCGTATCATCATCATTGCTATCTACATTTGCCACAATGAGTTTGTTCATCATTCCAGCTGCCATGTGATATAACAAATGGCAGTGGATAGCCCATTCACCCAATTCATCAGCAGTAAGTAAAGTTGTAACTGTTTTCCCCGGTGGCACAATGATCGTGTGTTTATTTGGCATATTACTTGGATCTTGACCATTTTCAAGCTGCATAAACATACCGTGCAAGTGCATTGGGTGAGCCATCATACTGTCATTCACAAATTTCAAGCGTATACGTTCCCCGTATTTCACTTTGAATGGTTCTGTTTCATTAAACTTCTTACCATTAATTGTCCAAATATAGCGCTCCATGTTCCCACCAAGACGGATTTCCATTTCACGTTCAGGGGCACGAGTATCTGGTTGAGGCTTTAAAGATTGTAAGTCACTATATTGAAGTGCTTTTTGACCAACAGGTGTTGAAGCATTTGCCCAGCCATATACAACATCACCATTCTTTTCTTGTGTAGGTGCATTAGATGTAGTCATTTGCATGCCATGGTTCATACCTGACATAGATTGATCTTTTGAGCTGTCTGTCATA
>NZ_BBTF01000094.1:0-6342 GCF_000876115.1 Acinetobacter sp. NBRC 110496 | reverse complement strand
GTACAGCTGGGAGAAACTGTTAACTTTGCAAATGGTACAAATACAACAGCAACCTATGATGCATTGACGAATACCTACAAATACAGCCTGAACGATACCTTGTCCCTAAGCAATGCGGGCAGTCTATCGATTAAGGATAGTGCTGGTACAGGTACAGTCGTTTCTGTTGACAAGACAGGGGTACAGTCAGGCAGCATTAAGCTAGATGCATCGACAGGTAAGATCACAGGAGTAACAGATGGTCTTGTTGCTGCAGGATCTAAAGAAGCAGTAAATGGTGGTCAGCTTGATGCAGTAAAAGCGATAGCGAATACAGGCTGGAAACTGACGACAGATAAAACTGGTACGGGTGCAGTGGCAGGTAGTTCAGTTGAACAGATCACGCCAGATGAAACAGTAACGTTTATCGCTGGTGACAACATTGCGGTTGAACAGGCAGGGAATAAGGTCACTGTAGCAACGAAGAAAGATGTGGTATTTGACAGGGTGACATCGACAGATATATTAGGTAATACATCTATTCTGAGTGCAACAGGCATAATTACACAAGACAAGGATGGAAAAAAATCTGCATCATTAAGTAATACGGGTTTATTTGTAGCTGAAATGAATGCAACTGGAAATACCTTGAGCAGCAGTAGTCTTGAAGCAGGTAAATTGACTGTAAAAGGCACTAACACACTGGTGCTAGATTCAGTGAAAGGTACATTGACTGGTTTGAGTAATAAGACACTTGGAAGTGGTGATTTTGCATCTCAAGGCCGCGCAGCGACTGAAGAGCAGCTGAACCGGGCGCAAAGTAATGTCGCATCTATTTTAGGCGGTAATGCAGCCAATAACGGTGGCCTGCTCAGCATGTCGAATATTGGTGGTACTGGTGAAAGTACTATTGATGATGCAATCAAATCAGTCAATCAAGTGGCTAATAATGCCAATAAAGGCCGGAATGTTAGCACCAATGGCGGTACAGCAAACAATGTGAAGCCAAACGATACTGTTGATTTCAGTAATAAAGATGGCAATGTCACAGTTTCAAATCAGGGCAATAACATTACTGTCGATTTAAACAAAGATATTGATTTGGGTGCAGCTGGTAGTGTAACGACCGGAGACACCAAAATTGATAATAATGGTTTAACGATTGCGGGTGGTCCAAGCGTAACCAAAAATGGTATCGATGCGGGCAAACAAAAAGTGACCAATGTTGCTGACGGTAAAATTACTGCCGATTCTCAAGATGCTGTGAATGGTGGTCAAATTCACGACATGATGGGTGCTGGTGCTTATGACACCAATGGAAATCTCAGTAATATTGGTGGTACAGGTCAAAGCAATATTAACGATGCTATTGCAGCAGTAAACAAAACCGCAGTTCAATCTAAATCGACTGTGACTGAAGGCAGCAATATCAAAGTTGTGAGCAATTCAAATGCAGATGGCAGTACTAATTATACGGTGTCAACAGCTGATGATATTACGCTGAACAGTGTTACAGCGAAGGATATTAATGCAGGTACTGTAACGACTGATAAGGTGGTTGCTGGCAATACCACTGTTGATAGCAGTGGCTTGAGCATTAAAAATGGTCCATCTGTGACCGCTTCCGGTATTGATGCAGGCAGTAAAGTAGTGAGTAATGTCAGCAATGGCGTGCAAAACAGCGATGCTGTGAATATGGGGCAGTTGTCTCAATACCTAGGCGGCGGTGCTGGCTATAACAACATCACGCAAAGTTTTGATGCGCCAAATTATCAAGTCAATGGTGGTTCTTATAACAATGTCGGTGATGCATTAGGTGCGCTAAATCAGGCCGATCAGGCATTGGGTAACCGTATTACAAATTTGGGTGATCAGTTACAACAAGCATTCTACTCAACAAATCAACGTATTGATGATGTTGAGAAAAAAGCCAATGCAGGTATTGCTGCGGCAATGGCATTAGAAAATGCACCGTACATTCCAGGTAAATACACTTATGCGGCAGGTGCTGCCTATCATGGCGGTGAAAATGCAATTGGTTTGACTTTACGTAAAACTGCGGATAACGGTCGCTGGTCATTGACTGGTGGTGTTGCTGCCGGTTCATCAGGTGATCCAAGTGTACGTGTTGGTATCAGTGGTGTAATTGATTAATGCATGGTGGGGAAAGAGCATGGTGGCTCTTTCCCACTTGTTTTTTAAATTTAATCAAGAATTGAGATGACAATGAAAACTTTATTAAAAACAATTGTAAGCTGTGTATTTTTAACTGGTGTGTTGAGTGGTCTAACACATGCAAAAGAGCAGATTAATTTACAGATGGCTGATGAGTCCGTTTCTTTTCCAGAAGTGAAAAAAAGTTACCTAGATCAAGTTCACCGTTATGAATATGATCAGGTACTGCGTCTGGAAAATGGCTTAACCAAAGACCAAATTCGTTATATTTTGGGCCATCCACATTTTAGCGAAGGCGTGTTTGGGGTTCGTGAATGGAACTATGTATTGGATATCCGTGTGCCTGAAACCCAGCAATACAAACGCTGCCAGTTACGTATCGACTTTGATAAAGACTACTTGGCCAAGGCATATTATTGGAAGGGTGAAGCCTGTCAGGGCTTGGCGCAATATGGTGCCAACAATCAACCTGTAGATAAAAATGCATTGGTTGTTGGAGGACTGAATGCCCAAGTTGCACAAGCTAGCGTACTATTCGCCTTTGACCGTTATGATGAGTCTGCGATTAACCGTGACTTTAGCCGCGTGGAAGAAATTGCAGAGGCCATTAAGCAGTCCGGCAGCCAGCGGGTTACTGTGACGGGTTATGCCGATAAATTGGGTAACTTTAACTATAACCAGGTTTTATCTGCACAGCGTGCGAATACCGTGGCTTATTTGCTAGCTCAACTGGGGATTGATCCGAATTACATTAAAGTCGATGCCAATGGAACAACCCGAATTTATAAAGAGTGTGAAGGTCAAACCAAATCTACTTCAACTGTGGAATGTTTAGCACCAAATCGCCGAGTAAATGTTAATTGGTAATAAGAATTAATGGAGTATATTGTGCTGATAAAGTAACTATATACTCTTTTTCCTTAAAATTAAGAGGTTTAGAAAGTAAAAATGATTTTAACCAAGGCAGTTTAAGCAAATTAAGATACAAACTAGGTAATCCTCCCATAAATAACCGAAGTTAAGAGTAGAGGTTAAGCAGCCATTAGAGGAGGCCTTCCTTTGTTGGCCTGGTGTGGTCTTTCATGATTGTAATGCCACAGCCAATTTGCTGCATAATCTTGTACTTCATCCAAAGTATCAAATGAAATATATGGCTCAACGGGCAAAAGCTAGTCCTCTGAGAATCAGCTTTCATATTGCATCCATTAGTATTCTGAATATTTAAAGATTCACTTCATTGGATTCAGCAGGTAATTTACCCAAGCATTTTGAAAATTTACTGGAAAAGCCAAGAAATACATTTTACCTGAGAGAAGAGCGAGAAGTTGCCCTAGGGTTGTGAAGGGAAAACCGCAGAAATACCCAAGAGAATACCAGTCAATTTCTTAACTGACTAGCATTAGGCCGTGTCGAGGTATTTCAATTAATGCCATTTCGCACTTGTTGCAAAATCCAATCCTCATATTCTTGTAGTGTTTCTTGTAGCATATCCATAGGTCGTACGATGTAGTGCCTTTCAACTAATGCACTTGGTTTATGACCTGATATCTGTGCTAAAGATCCTTCATTGATTTTTGCCCAAATAGCTAACGTTTTATATGATCTCCTCAATCCATGGGGAGTAAGTTCAATATTTAGTTTTTTACATATTTTCTCGGCTTTGTTGCACAAAGATTGTAAGCGTCCGCTGAACCCCATGCCTATTTTTTAATTTGAGTTGGATTTCCAGCGATGTGGTAGTAATTCTTCTATTTGGGTCGCTTTATGCGTCGGCAGCCTTTTCAGCACATCACTGAGATAGGCATACGGATCCAACCCATTCAGCTTTGCTGACTGGATTAAAGTCATGATATTTGCCGCTCGCTGTCCACTGCGCAGCGAACCTGCAAACAACCAGTTCTTACGGCCCAATGCCCAGGGACGCATTGAGTTCTCTGCCCAGTTATTGTCAATGGGTAGATTGCCATCATCCAGATAGCGGCTTAAGGCTGGCCAACGCTTCAGACTGTAATTGATGGCCTTGGCGGTTGGAGAACTCGATGGCACCGTCAGATAATGTTGGTTGAGCCATTCACACAGTTGTTGCATCACCGGTTGGCTGTGCTGTTGTCGGTATTCGCGGCGGTGTTCTGCTGTACCATCGGTCTTTTTCCTGAGTTCTGCTTCTATCGCATACAGTTTCTGAATCATCAGTAATGCCTGTTCAGCGATCTGACTTTTCCCGGTCACATGTAGCTCATGGAATTTACGACGTGCATGCGCCATGCAGCCCACCTCTATGACATCGCCTGATTTAAAGCGTGCTTTATAACCACTGTAATCATCACAGACCAGATGGCCCTGCCAGCCTTTCAGGAACTCTTCAGCATGCTGACCTGAACGGCTATCTTGAAAGTCATAGATCACCGCCTGAACTGGATTGTACTGTGTGGTGGCATAGGCCCAGACATAACCTTTCTTCGGTTTTTTCTCATCATCCCCCATCTGCATGATGATGACTGGTGTTTCATCTGCATGAATCACCCGCTGTTGAAGCACAAGCTGTTTTAAGGCATTGGTCAGAGGTTCAAGTTCTACCCCACAGCGTCCAATCCAGTCAGATAAAGTTGATCTAGAAAGCTCGATTCCCGCCCGCTGATAGATCAGACGTTGACGGTACAGCGGTAAATGATCTGCGTATTTCGAGACCAACACATGGCTCAGTAGTTCAGGACTGGCAATACCTTTATCAATCACATAGGCGGGCATCGCTTGCTGAGTCAGGGTGTCACACTGATCACAGACCCATTTGCCACGCACATGCTGTTCCTTATAGAACTGTGCCGGTCTGAAATGTAGTTTTTCACTGATATCTTCGCCGATACGACGCAAGGTGCAGCCACAAGCACATTGGGTTGATGTTGGTTCATGCTCGATACGGATGGTGTGTAGATGATCGGGCAGCAGTCGACGTTTAGGTTTGTTGACTGTGGCTTTGTGTGTCGCTGCATCAGTTTTATCTGCATTCAGCCGTTCCAGTTCCAGATCAACAGCGGCAATATCTTCTTCGACCGCTTCATCCCACAGATGGATTTGTTTTGCGGTGAGATGTTCGTTTTTACTGCCAAATTTGTGCTGTTTAAATAGTGCGAGCTCATGCTCGTATTTTTGCGTGAGAATGGAAAGATGTTGAACTTTGGCATCCAATTGCTGGTTTGATTTTTCTAATTCTTGATTTGATTGTGCCAGAGACTGATGCTGCATCGCCAACTGCCGGGTAAATTCCAGCAGTTGTTCATGGGTCAGTTGGCTTAAATCAGGCAGCATTTTCATGACCGCAGTATGCCTGAGGTCATGACGCAGAGGAAATAGAACGTTTGGAGAATAGCAGAATGTAGCAGCCTAGTTTAGAGCATTGTGACCACTTGCTGTCGTCCAATGCGCTGCCAAGGCAAACCCTGAATTAGTGCCTGTAACTGTTCTGGACTGAGAGCTACGTTTTCACCCTGGTGAACTTTAGCCCAGTGAAATTTTCCCTGTTCCAACCGCCGAGCACACAGCCAGATCCCCAGTCCATCATGTACCAGCACTTTCATGCGATGGCCACGTTTATTACAGAACAGGTAAGCACAATGCGGTTTGATGTAGCCAAAGGCTCTCACCACCTGAGCCATGGCCGTATCCATACCTGCACGCATGTCCATGGGCTGAGTAGACAACCAGATTTCATCGATACGGATCATGTTGTAAGTGCCTTGAGTAATTCTGCTAAAGCAGATATTTCTGATACTTGCCATTTCAAGCCAATTTCTGCTTTTGAGTGGGGTAAAGTAATTTGAACCGTTAACATGCCAGTAGGGATAGGATCTAATGGTGCGGAGCAAGATAAGGCAATAAATGCAGGTTTATTCGGTAGTAGTGAGCGATCATTCCCTGGCTTAGCATCAATTAAGCGAATCCATTTGGATACAAGATTTGTATTCAATCCATGTTGCAAAGCGACCGAAGCAATTGAAACCTCCGATGCTTTACACGCCTGAACGATCTGCTGTTTAAATTCAGCACTATATGTTCTTCGTTTTATCGTAAGAGATGCGATGGATGTCTGGTTATTTGTAGTCATAAATTTAAGTTCCCACTTGTTTTTAAGTCAGGACTAAATTAAGGCTTATAGGACGAATTCATAAGGTGTGTTCAGCGGACGCTTAC
>NZ_BBTF01000095.1:0-5783 GCF_000876115.1 Acinetobacter sp. NBRC 110496 | reverse complement strand
TATTTTGGCACCACTATAAAACAATAACTTACGTCATTAGGACGGAAGAAAGTTTACAAACCATTTATAAAAAAGTTTCGCTGGGTGCCTATCTTGAGCACATATTTATTTGATCAAGTATTACATTGGTTAACTTACATTGTAATTGTGAATATTACTCATATAAGGCACTGTTTTTCATAGTCTTATTTATTAAGAAATTACTGTTAAAAATGCTTTTAATCGTAGTCTAATTAACGAATTGATGCTATAATGTCTACTCAGAATGCCTATGGGAATTCGAGATATGCAATATCAATCATTTAGTCTTAGACATCAAAAAATACTCATTGACTTCAATGTGTTTAGCTCTGGCTCGTCTGATATTTTGCTAAAAGGTGTTTTATCTGCCGAATTGCTTATTCTAGTTGATAATTTAAATGCATTTTATTCTGCAGAAGACGGTAGATACGTTGTATCAGCTGAAAAAGTTAACCACGTTACAGGTCTAGATTTTAATAAGAAAACTATCAACCAGATCATGCGTGAAGCTTGTGATTTATCATTTATGATTGATACAGATGCGAAGCAAGCTGCAGCACCTATGATTGACGAAATTCAAATCTTATCAAGTGGCGATATTACTTTTAAACTCACTAAAAGCTTTGATTTTTTTAGAAATTCTCTTAGTTTTAAAAGCATATATGAGAAGCTACCATACAGGTTCACTACTTCTAAACTAGAGTTACCGCAGATCGGTCAACAAATAATGTTAATTGCGTAATTAAGCCTCTGACGAGGCTTTTTTATTGTCTAAAATTTAGTTAGTATATACACAGCTTTAAAGCGAAAAGACTACAACGTTAGTTGGGTTGCAAATATATTTTTATTTTTATTTTTTAATTCAATCTCAGGCAATGTACGTTGTACGTTGTCTAAAGTGGAGCAGTTATGCAAGATTCTTCACAAGTCTGCATAAGTAAAGGAATTTCAGAAGATGAAATTTTTGGACTATCGCAGTCAATCAAAGACTCAATTATTAATGCCGAAACAAAAACCATGGATCTCTTGGGTTACGGCAACAAAATCAGTAATTTCATAGTCGAATGTTATCTAGATATTCCAGTTGTTGATCAATTCATTTTTTACTTAATGTTGGTGAATGCCAAAAATAAGTATGCACATCAGCTGCAGCGCGTTATCGCTGAAAAACCTGAATTATCCCAAATTGAAGCATTACAACTAGCGAACAACTTTGTTCTGAATTTTGAATACATCCGTCAAATTCTTTTATTCAAAAATAAAGCTAATTACCTTAGCAATGGCCGTATCAAATCTTTGGCATGGAATACGCTAAATAGTGTTGGTAAAGTGATGCTACCAATGAGCTCTTTACGCCAAATGGACAGCGAACCATTTTCAAGAAATGACGTAGACAGCGTAACTCATAAAAGAATGTTTGCCAGTACGGGCTATTTTGAATTAGATAACAATGCGTTTATTTGCTATCAGCTTGAAGAAACGTTGATTGCCAATCTATCTGAATTAGATTTTGATAAAAAGGGGCGCTACACAGTTCTCGACACTTTAACGGTTCTTGGATTTAAGGACCGTTTTGATCTTTATATGTATAACTTGATGAAGATCAATGAGTTTCGTGGCGAAGTGGTTATTCCTTACATTGACTTCAAAGCATTAACCGAGTTTTCAGTAGAATTTAAATACAAAGCAAGTGATTTTTACCGTAAACGACTTCTTGTTTCATTAGAAAGACTGAATAACAATCCATCTATTGAATTATTTATTTCTGTTAAGTATGAACCATGCAATAAGCGTACACCAGATCGTGACAATTTTTGCAATTATCGTTTTCAGATTCAGTTGAAGTCCAACTATCGTAAAGCGCTTAATACATTAAATGAAATGTGTGCAAAGGTTCAGGATGAACAGGGCAATGAGCTTAAAATCAGTAATGCGCTCTTCACTTCAGCAATTCGATTGAATAATGGTGAACCTGAAAAAGTAATAGAACTTGTTAAGGATCGTTTAGCTGCTTATACAACTAAGAATGGACCATCATATTTAGCTAAAAATCTTAATTTGGTTGCGTCTTATGTTACGCGAGCTCTAGAAGATCTATATAAAAGTAATCACTTCTTTGAAAGATTCCTAAACGATATGAAGCAAGCAGATAATTTACTTTATCTGAGAAATCGTGATAAGAAAGTTGAGATCGAAAACAAAAGTGCATCTACTTTCTCAAGCGAATTCATTAATATTCGCGACAAAGTTGATGTTACCACTTGTGAAATTCTTACAAACGCTGAGTACATTTCAAAGAAAACGGAAGCTACTGTAATTATTGATTATGCTTTCATACGTAATTCTATTTTTATTACACATCCTCATTTGCGCCACCAGCGAAATGCAGACGAGAAAAAATACATAGATCTCGTGTGTGAAAGCACAAAGCTTTGCCAAATATTCTTTGGTACGGGTAATGAAAATAAAAAAACGTTAACTCAAAACTATTTAACAGAACTCCTGTTTGAACATTTTTTTGATGATAATTTCCACTTGAACTCAGATGTATTAAAGAATCTTCTAAAAAAAGATAAGGACTATTGGGTACAAGAAAAGCAAAAGACATTTATGCGGTTGTGGAAACTTGCAAATGAGTTCAGTTTAAAAGCTATTAGTCCAGCGAACTACAACGGTAAAGAGAGTTCAGACAATGAATAATAAACTTTATTTATGTGCAATTTTTACGGCTACTATATTGAGTAGTAGTGCAAATGCCGATTTTAGTGATTGGTATAAAAAAGCAACTTCAAATGAAGATTCAACTCAGCAAGTGCCAGCTCAACAACAGCAAGCACCTGGTCAAATTCAACAGCAAGCACCAGTTCAGGTTCAGCAACAGCCGATACAGCAAAGACAATATAATTCTAATCGGAACACCACAGCTACGCGTTACCAAAACAATAATGCAAATGTCACTGGTGATTCTGGCCTTGAAGCACGAATGAATAACTTGAATTCGACCATTGAGAATCTAAACAAGTCATCAAAAAGTGGTGACAACCTCACGAATAACTATCTAAATATTGTTCAATTCATAGTGATAAACGAAGAAACACGTAAATTGGATGGTAAAGACAATACATCACTGATCAATAACATGTTGGCTGGTATTGTGAGTTGTCAGAATAAATACAAAGTCGATGTTATACAAAAAGTGAATAATCAACTCCCAAGAGATGTTGCTAACACCGTACAACGGTATTTAAGCCAGAATGGACGCTCTATTGGTGCAAACGGCAACTGTTTATACTAATTAAACCCCCTTTTAAAACCGTCCTTAAAAGGCGGTTTTTTTTATTCTTAAAACATACCTATTTATTTTAAAACCACATTCTATATACTACTAACAGTTTAATGAATATTAATGTGGGTTTTATCATGATCAGTTCTAAAACAATATATGAACTATATCAATTGCTGAATCAATCCGAAGTACAAGAATTAAAATCATCTATAACTGAGACTTTTGGTGCAGATGTGGAAAGTGAAGTTGATAAAAGCCCGGTCTTACAGCAAAAGATCAATTATTTTATTTATCAATATATACATCTCAAGCATCCAGAAAGAACAGACAAGATCTTATTCGATGCAAATGAGTCGGCTCACGAGGTTGTAAAAACAGAACACCTTAAAAGTGAGCCAGTACCCTTATTAAAAGATTTTGTATCAAACAGCAGCAATAAAAGTTTAGCACCTGAAGAACAAAAAGATGTAATTGCAGTCACTTTACCAGCCGAATTATCTGACATTCCTGTTGAACCAACAAATCAAAACCATACAGGAAATAATGAAGTAAAACATGACTATAACATTATCCTTGATGGTCGAACTAAGCTAAATATATTGCTCGAAAGATATTTAAGTGGTGTTGATGATGTGGCTCGTGAAATCATTGTGAAGTGCTTTCTTGTTATCTCTATATTTGTAGCACTGATCTCTCTTGTTATGGTTCTTCTGAATACGACCAATATTAACCAGATCCAAGAAATGTATGATATTGGCCATAAAACATTCCTATTCCAATATGCTGAAGTCTGCAATGTAAATGTTGAAGTTGCAAAAGCGAATCCATGTGTTATCTCAGAAATCAATAAACGTATTTCTGAACTATCAAATAGCAGATTTTGGAACACGTTCGGGGTGGTGCTTTTCTCACTTTTATCGTGCTTTTTCTTCTACCATATCTCTACTTACCGTGATTCTAAAGATAAGCACAACGGCTAGTCTTAAAAGGAGGGTAGGGTGTTTTAAAATGGTCTTAAAAGGCCATTTTTTTATTTTAATAACAAAGTTTTATAGTTGATAAAAGGTATTCTAAAAGTATAATAGATACACTCTTAAAACTGGAATGCGTTGTGCTTTTTAAAATTCCAAAAACGGGTGAGATTGATTCAAGTGAACAATCGATGACAGGCCTGGTACTCAAATCGGCATACAACTTAGTTGCCATTTTCAATATTTGCTACATCTTTGTAGTTGTATTCTTTGTGTTTGAAATGTTTTTAAATACAACGATATACAAGATTAAATATCTACCAGAAACCCTCAATACTCCATCATATATATTGCAAATCATCATATTCATTTTATGTTTTTCTTCACTTCTGTATGCGATAAACAAAATGTTTGATGAAAAGTATATCCCTACACGCAAAGAAATCTATCTATTCCTTATCTCTTTTACTATCAATAGTTTATCAATGTTTAATTTTTTAGCTACCAAATAACACTGTAATACCAAGTTCCCACCGTAGCCTAAGCAAAAGTTACCTGTTTTTTTGGGTTTTAAAAGCAGTGAACAAGGGCAGAATTAAAACACAAAAAAATAAAATTAATAGTTTTAAAAAATATTTTTTAAAACTAAATCAGTGATAATATGTAACCAACGTTAAGTTTAAGAAAGTATATTATGTCTGATATTCGCAGCATCTATTTTTACGGTAATAATAAAAGCATCAAATTGGGTAAAAACCCAATCTTAAATACTGTCTTTGAAATTTTTCCAGCCACTAAAACCCCTTTAAAGCGGATTCTTAATCATAACCACCAGTGGGTTAGTAATTGCGCTTTTTACGTGCCTAACGATGTGAAAAGTGAATGGGTTAAAACGGTAACACTTTCAATTTTGACAATCTCAATTATGGCTTCCTTCCGTAATGCAATTGCACAGCAAAAAGGGTTGTCACCAAACGATGAAGCACTTGATGAAGAGGTAGAGAACCTTGTGCCAGATTCGTTATTCAATTCTGCTATTGAATTATCGGATCTTAAAAAAAGTTTATTAGAAGTTCTGCCAAATTTAATGAGCGAATACCTTGCACAAAACTTTGGTGAATACGAAAGCATTATTACAAACGGTGTAGCTAAGCTTTTTATTGATAACCATGAATTTTTGGATAAGCAACTTGATTCTGATGCTGGAACAGATAATCAGATTTCAATGTTAAATTTTACTGACAATGCAGATGAATTATTTCACACAACAAACTATATTTTAGTCCGTATTGCTGATTCAAATGAAAACTTGAAAATCAACTTTACTAACAGCAAACCACATGCAGAACACTTAGGCCGAATTCTGCATACATTGTTGGGGGATGAAAGTTTTGAGATCTCAAAAGGTTCAATTGAGATACCTAATGACGAAGATGGCCAAGAAATTTTCATCTTTGAAAAAGAAACGAACTTTATTGATTTTTACAATTCATTATTGCTGGAAG
>NZ_BBTF01000096.1:0-5682 GCF_000876115.1 Acinetobacter sp. NBRC 110496 | reverse complement strand
CTTCTCAAATTCCTCATTGTTGTAATCACTATAAAGTTATTTTATTATTAGCATTAATAATGATTCTAATAAGACTTACTCTATGAGAAATCCTTATCAACGCAAGGCTGCGTCGAAATCTCAAGCTACCCCCGTCAATTCTTCGCTCAAAGAGAGCTATCGTCAATTTATTCAAAATATTATTATACAGCGTCAGGTGGTTGCGCTCTATCATGACGGTTGGGCACTATGCTCAACACCATCTGGCCAGCATGCTTTATCGGTTTGGCAGAGTAAAAGCTTGGCAAAGTTATTGATTAAAGACAATTGGGTGCAATATGAGATTCAGGAAGTCTCCTTATTGGCGTTTATTGAAAAAATAATTCCCTTTCTAAAAGAAAATAATACGATTTTATCTCTGGACTTGACCCCGGAAGGAAATAATATCTTGGTTTCCCCAGATGCTTTATTATTGGATATTAATAATTTTCTGTACCAAATCTATTTGCAACGTCCAGATGTATTTGCTGAGCTAAAACTTCCGTTACCACGCGATATTCGTTTGCATAACTCAGCATCATCTTGAGATCGGGAGGAGCGTCCTCAATCAATATTCATTGAGTAGCCAACCACTGGCATAGGCGAAGTATTCTCTTAACCATGCGTTGTAGCGTGTTGCCAAAGGTGTGCTTGCACCAAGCATGGTAATATCGCGATAGCCTTGTTTCTTGGCAATGGCTGCTGCACGTAAGGTATGGAAATCGCTGGTCACAATTGCAATCGGCTGTTGAATGCTAATCTGTTGTGCCTGCAATAACTGCTGGCTATTTTTAAGATTAAGTTCGGTGCTGGTGCTTTGATCTTCCAAAATGATTTGAGAGGCAGGAATCTGATAGCGCTGTTGTACATAGTTTGACATGACGATGGCTTCACTCTGGGTTTCGCCAAAATCAATACCGCCCGTCATCACCAATTTAGCTTGTGGTTGAGCCAAAGCAATCGGGGCAGCACGATCCAGTCGTTTGGCCAGTGTCGCAGAAGGTTGCCCATTTTCAATACCACTCCCTAACACAATAATAGCCTTAACAGGAGAAATGGTTTGCGCTTGAGTATTATTGTGAGAAAGATAATCAAAGAAATAGCCTAAGCTAACAACCCAGATCCAGAAGCACAGCCAGCCAAAGCGCCAAATCGAGTGCAGGCGAAAATGATAGAAAAAGAAACGCTCAATATGATAATAAAAATAAGCGTAAAGACAGAAAAATAGACCAAGCAGTAAGGGGAGTACTGTTCCGATATGAATCTTCTTAAAGGCGATGAGAATGGCGCCATCTAAGAACAAGACTGAACCGATAAGGGCTAAAACAATACGAACCCATGAACTTATTTGCATAATCTTAATTGTAGTCGATTTGAATCGTGCTAAGTGTATGCAAAATTCTGAGAAAGGCAAATTCTCTTATGGTCTGATGAAAAAAACGAGTGACTAGCACTCGTTTTTTAGATCGGACAAAATTAATAAACATCGCGACGATAACGTCCCGCCTGCCTTAATTCATCTACTGTTTCCTCGCCGAGAATATCATTCAACGCTTGATCGACCCCACTTGCCATGCCTTCAATACTGCCACAAACATAGATTACGGCGCCTTGCTCAATCCATTTTAGCAATTCATCGGCATTGCTGCGTAAGATATCTTGTACGTAGATGCGTTGTTCTTGGTCGCGGGAAAAGGCGAGGTCCAAACGTTGCAAGCTCCCCATGTTTAACCAAGCTTGAATGGTTTCCTGATAGAAGAAATCACGTTCGCGTTGACGTTCACCAAAGATCAGCCAGTTGGCGGTATAGTTTTGTCGATTCCGTTGCTGTAATAAACTCATGAGTCCAGCAATGCCTGTTCCATTACCAATACAGATAATTGGACGGTTATCGCCAATCAGATGGAAAGATTCATTGGTGCGAATACGCAGAGCAATTGTTTGTTTTAGTTGGGCAAACTCCGTGAGCCAACCTGAACCTAGACCAAGTTGACCTTGTTCATCCTGTTGTTGACGAACCACCAGTCGTAATATTTGCTGCGAAGGAATGCTGGCAATCGAATATTCACGTGTCGGTAAGCTTGGAAGTTGTTCCAATAAATCTTCAAGCGTACTGAAAGGTTTAATCTCGACCCGTAAATTCTTATCCCAAAGCAGCTGTTCAATTGTTTGACTCAATGACTCAACCAGACTGTTTGCTGGAATTTGATATTGGATCAAGAAATTTTGAATTTCAGCTAAACTATTGGCTGGTTGTATCTCCGCAATATCACCTGCACGCCAAGTCATATCTGAAGTTGAGCTGAGCTCGATGTTATAGGCGGCTTGTCCTAAGCTATTCGGATTGAGCAATGTGCGTTCAGCGAGAGTCCATTGATCAAACACTTTCTCGATATTCATGGCATGTAGTTCATGCTTGGTCTCGACTGAAAGGGCCTGATTCCAGCGTTGAATATCGTTGGCATTGGCATTATCGACTTCGATTAAGTCAAATAATGCTTGGGCTTTGCATTGTTTTAGCCACGTATCAACAGCATAACCAAAGCTACAATAGCTATCTGGGTATTCTTTTGATCCCAGCGCAAGCACTGCATATTGCATTTGGCTGAGGTCGAGGTCTTGTTGCATCAGTTTTTTGCTAAAACTGGCGGCAAGATCGGGTGCTTCACCTGTGCCATAGGTACTGATTACAAATAAAACCTGTACTGCTTGTAAAAGGTCTTGCTCCGTCAATTGTTGAATCGGTTTGACTGTGGTTGGCTGCTGCGCTTCTTGCAAGCTGGTTGCTGTACGCCAAGCCAATTGTTCAGCCACGCCTGTTTGCGATGCATAAGTAATCAGCCAAGGTTTGGCATTCGGATCAATTGGCTGTGCGCTGAGTGATTGACGGGCTGCGAGAGTGAGTTTCTTCTGCTTGCGACGTTTTAGATAGAGCATCCAGCCTGTTATAAAGAACAGTGGCATTGCCAATGAAGCCAGCATGGCAATAAATTGATAGGTTGAACCAAAGAAGCTACCCCGATGTACAGGCAGCATACTGCTCATGATTTTTTCATTGAGCTTTTTGTCTTCATACAGTTCAAACTTTTCAAATTTATTTTCTTGATAGTTATAGACCGCTTGATTGCGTGCGCGCTCATGCTGAGGAATGGCATCAACAAAGGAAAGCTCAACTTTAGCATCTTCACGTTTTGGAATATTCAGGGTCAAGCTTGAGTATTCACGGCCGATCTGTGCATTTACTCCAGTCCATGTTTGCGTCAGGATGGTGCTGACCTGTGCTTTGGCCAGTTCTGGTGGTTTATCTTTGCCGCGTTCATTATTATGCTGATTGCGTTGTGGTTGTTCAACGCCCATGACTTTGAACATGCCGGCACGCCACCAGTCATAAGACCAATATAAGCCAGTACATGCAAAGAGCAGATAGAACACCACTACCCAAGTTCCAACTACAGCATGCAGATCCCAAATAAAATTACGGCCTTTCAGTTTGGGTTTAATAAAGAACCATTGTTTAAAAGTGTGTTTCTTTGGAAAGCGTAGATAAAGCCCACTCAAAACAAAGAAAATCAGCATCAATGTAGATGCGCCAGTAATCTGCGCACCGAACTCACCTGCGGTTAAATTACGATGCAAACGCTGAATAAATTGCAGCGTGTCACGCCCCTTAATGTCGGGTAGGACTTCTGCGGTATAAGGGTTAACCATCATATTGTAGCCACGACGTGCACCTTCTTTTTTAATATTGACGGTAGAAGAGGCTGTGGGGTCTGAAGCGATAGTAATGCTGTTAATTTCAATCTCGGGTTGTTGCTGATTGAAATGTTGATACAGCTGGGCAGGGCTAAGTTTAGGTGTTTGAGCAACTTCAACGACATAGCTGTCTTGGTTGATCCACTTTAGAATTTGCGGTTCGTATGAGTAGATTGCACCCGTGACTCCCATTAAAGAGAGAATCAGCCCTGCGGTAATCCCTAAAAACCAATGGATCTGAAAGAAAACTTTTTTAAACATGGTCAAAAAATGAAAAGATAATGGAATTCATGTAAAAAATTATAACCCAAGAATAAGAACATAATATGGATTTTGCAGGTAATATTGATTTTGATTCTCATTTATTTTATGGGTATAAAAATTTATATCACCTTGGATATTGGTTACGTATTTTTACTAGTAAAACTGATTGGTCTGTATACAGGTGGCTTTTATTGTTTATAATTTAGTTAAATTAAAAACAATGATAAGTATATCTATATGCCTCTGGCTATAATTGTGCAAGGATGCAAGACAGATCATGGTGGTGTGGTTATACAAGGACACCCAAGTATTTCAATTAATGGTATTGGCATGGCGGGCAAAGGCTATATGGTCGCCTGTCCTAAATGTAAAGGTGTGTTCCCAATTTCTGAAGGCGCAGAAAACTTTATCCTGCCTGATGGTAATCCTGTCGCTTTGGCTACGATGAAAACGGCATGTGGTGCAACCCTCCTTCCAAGTTCATTTTTGGTGGTTGTAGACCCAAGCTCACCCTTTGGTTCTCAACTGATGGGGAATCCTAATGATGAAGGTGAAGATACAGTACCACCACCTGAAGATCATACAGGGCGGTTTCAATTGGTTGATCAAAATACAGGACAACCAATTACGAATCGTCGTGTAAGAGTCACTTTAGCTGATGGTACCAGTACGATGTATGCAAGTGATGATCAAGGCTTTACTGATTGGATTTATACGCCTTCTGAGCAAGAAATTCATCTCAATTTAGTGGATGAATTAGACAATGGCTGAACAAGGAAAACCTCTTGGAACATTAAAAACGGCACCTGCTCAACTTCAAACAATTAAAGTTGTTGCTATTGGAAATGATCAACTGGACCCACAAGACAAAGAAGTGATCTGTAAGGCAATTTGCTATTGTGATGCCAGACCCAATAAAGGTAAGGCAGGGCATAATCAGTACCAATCATGTGTATCTGAGCGTTTAAAGGAACTAGATCGCTTCTTGGGGCATCATAGCCCTTATAAGCCCGAAGTAAACTATGACATGCATAAAAATCCCCCTGAACCCATCATGGACAAAGGAATTTTAACTAAGGCTCATGACTATCTTCCTGGGTGGATTAAGAAATACTGGGAAAAGGACAAAGGCTATCCTTATGAGGCTGGCGAAGGTATGGTTCGTCGACCTGATGTGGTCATTGTCAAAGACCCCACCAAACCACCCACTCAAGACAATATTAAACAGGTGGTTGAAATTAAGTTTGGTACTGATGATTTTGGAAAAACTCAAAAAGAGGAATATGCAAAGATTGCAGGCAATCGACATAAAGTTAAACAGCTAGATGCGAATGAATGTGATTGCGGCAATCAAAAAGACGATAATGCAAGCGAAGTATCGACTGCAGCAGCTTGGGCTGCTGCAGTAGCTGGAACACTTTTATATTTTATTTCCAGAGGAAAAATCCCTCGACCACGTTTCCCATTACCTAAACCAACACCAGCTTGGTAATTTTGGACAAAGTTATGCATTTTAAAAATCAAGAAGATTATAAAGTTTGGGCAGATCAACAGGAAAAAGGCGCAATTGGTGGAGGTATTTTCACTCCCCAAGGTCCAGAAGATTATGTTGGGGCAATCCCTGCCATTCGTGCCGTCCTTTATTTT
>NZ_BBTF01000097.1:0-5648 GCF_000876115.1 Acinetobacter sp. NBRC 110496 | reverse complement strand
GATTTATGAAAGAGGTCTAAAATAGACATTTTTACAAATTTAATGTGAATTTTGTACATTTTATAACTTAGAGTATGAGGCATTAATCACATTATCTTTATTTTCATAAGTTATAAATCATATAAAGGGTGTAAGTATGAATAGGATCTATAGAGTAGTTTGGAATGCTTCGATAGGGGCATGGGTTGCGGTTTCTGAAAATGCAAAAAGTAAAACGAAAACAAAAACGGTGAAAGTTGTATCAGTAGCTATAACTATTGCGTCAAGTGCGGTGATGCCAGTTTACGCTGATGTTTTGGCAGGAAATAATATTACAATCACACCTAGTGGCACAGATTTTGTAGTTGCAACAACGGATGACGTAAGTCTGAATAAAGTTACGGTAGGCAGTGTTGAATTAGATAAAACCACAAATACAGTTAAAGTCGGGACAAATACGACATTAAGTACTGCAGGTTTAGATACGGACGGTTCAGTTAAGACAGGTACATTAACTACAACAGGCTCAGCAACAATTGGAAATGGTTTGACTGTAGCAGATGGTGCGACCTCTCTTAAAAACACCAATATTGCGGGTACTTTAACAACTACAGGAAATACGACAGTAGGCGGTACTTTGGAAGTAACAGGTGCAACGACACTCAGCAATGTTACGACGACAGGCTCAGCAACGATTGGAAATGGTTTGACTGTAGCAGATGGTGCGACCTCTCTTAAAAACACCAATATTGCGGGTACTTTAACAACTACAGGAAATACGACAGTAGGCGGTAATCTGGGAGTAACAGGTACAACAGCACTTAAAAATACCAATGTTACAGGGAGCCTGTCCACATCAGGGAATACCAGTACAGCCACATTGAGTACTACAGGTGCAGCAACGATTGGCAATGGCCTAACGGTAACAAGTGGTACGACAGCACTTCAAAATACCAATATTACGAATCTATCCACGACAGGAAATGCTTCAGTAGGTGGGACCCTGGGTGTGACTGGGTTGGCCACATTAAATAGTGGTGCTGATTTAAATAATCAGAAAATTACTAAATTAGCGGCAGGTACAGCAAATACGGATGCAGCGAATTACGGACAGGTCAAGGCATCAAAAACAGAAGTTGCTGCGGGAACAAATATTAGCGTCACCCCAACCACAGGTGGCGATGGGCAAACGGTTTATACCGTCAAGACAATAGATAACCCTAATTTTACAACGGTCACGACGACAGGTGCAGTGAATGCGAATTCATTGGCTGTAACCAGTAATGCAACTGTTGGGGGAACTTTAGGCGTTACAGGCACGACCACGCTGAATGATAAATTAACTGTAAGTAAGAATGGTGCAGCAATTACTGGTGCAACGACGGTTACAGGTACATTGGATGTCACAGGGAATACTTCAGTAGGTGGGACACTGGGTGTCACTGGTTTGGCTACATTAAGTAATGGTGCGAATCTAAATAGTAAACAGATTACAGGATTGGCCGCAGGTACAGCAAATACGGATGCGGCGAATTACGGACAGGTCAAGGCATCAAAAACAGAAGTTGCTGCGGGAACAAATATTAGCGTCACCCCGACCACATACCGTTAAGACAATAGATAACCCTAATTTTACAACGGTCACGACGACAGGTGCAGTGAATGCGAATTCATTGGCTGTAACCAGTAATGCAACTGTCGGAGGAACATTAGGTGTTACAGGCACGACCACACTGAATGATAAATTAACTGTAAGTAAAAATGGTGCAGCAATTACTGGTGCAACGACGGTTACAGGCACATTAGGTGTTACAGGTACAACCACACTGAATGATAAATTAACTGTAAGCAAAAATGGTGCAGCAATTACTGGTGCAACCACAGTTACAGGCACATTAGGTGTTACCGGATTAGCCACATTAAATAGTGGGGCTGATTTAAATAATCAGAAAATTACCAAACTAGCAGTCGGTACGGCCGATACGGATGCAGTTAATCTGGGACAGATCAAGACACTTTTAAGTGTTGATCCAAGTAAAGATTATAATGGCATTAAGTATTTCCGTGCCAACTCTGCTGAAGCTGATTCACAGTCAAAAGGTAAAGAATCGGTCGCTATAGGGCCTCAAGCAATTGCAAATGGTACAAGTTCAATTGCTATGGGCGACCAAGCGCGAGCAGAACAAGCAAATGCAGTTGCAATTGGTAAACAATCCGCAGCAATTGGTTTATATAGTACAGCAATTGGTTCAACCACAGGGACACCGCGCCAGCCTGTTTATACAAAAGATGCAAATGGTAAAATTACTGCAATAGATGGCATCTCTGTAACTACGACAGGAGCGGGTACGGATTTAACAGATATTATTGAAATTAATGGGGTGCCGGTTACAAATACTGAAGTTAATAGCTTCGTGGCATCGTTAAGCAGCGGTGCGAATCTTTCTCTTGGAAAGAATAGTATAGCTTTGGGCACTTCTAATTTGGCAGCCGGTGAATCTAGTGTTGCTCTTGGTGACTCATCTAAAGCTGTTGCAAAGGATGCGATTGCAATAGGTCGAAATGGTAATGCTTCAGGAGGGCAAGCAATTTCGATTGGTGCTGGAGCTCAAGCAGCTGCAAGCGGTGCACTGGCTGCCGGCGGAGCATCTAGTGCGGGCCGTGATGGTGCTGTTGCATTGGGTCAAGGTGCTTTTGCAAATACAACAGCTGGTATTTCAATTGGTCAGAATGCGGGAGTGGGTACATCACAAGGTATAACGAATGACCGTACAGACCACATTGCTATTGGACATAATAGCGGTCAAAATGTTATTGGTAATCGAAATATTGCTTTAGGTGTTGGCGCTGGTTCCAACCTGTCAGCGGACGGTAATGGCAGCTCAGATCACAATATTGCGATTGGGGTAAATGCAGGAAGCAATTTAAGTGGTGATGATAATATTGCGATTGGCCGGGATGCAAATAAAAATATAACAGCAGTTGTTGTTGAATCTGTAGCAATTGGTTCACGTGTGGATGCAACAACAGGTTCGACCGTGCTGGGTAATGAGGCCAAAGCTTATGGCGGTGATTTTGCAACTGTTCTGGGCTATAAAGCAAAAGTGACAGGCGATTCTGGAACGGCATTGGGGCGTGACTCGGAAGCTAGTGCCAACAATATTGCTCTAGGGGCATCCAGTGTAGCGAATGGAACTTCAACTGCTGCGGCTTATTTGACAGCTGAAACAAAAATGGGCGGCTATAATATAGTTTCTGTTGGTCAAGCTGGACAAGAGCGTCGTATTACCAATGTTGCAGCGGGTGCCAATCCTACAGATGCAGTCAATGTCAAGCAATTACATGAAGCGCAAAAAAGTGTCGCAAGCTTGATTGGTGGAAAAACAGGCGTCGATCCAGTTACAGGGGGATTTACAGGCTACATTATTGAATTGACAGATAAAAACACAAACCAGACTCATCAATATAAAGATGTTGCGAGTGCAATTAATGCAGTGTCATCTGGTGCAATTAGTGTTTTACCTGGCAACGCTGTCATGTATACCGCTGATGGCCGCATTTCGAATGTTACTGCAGGAACACAAGCTACAGATGCTGTGAATTTGGCACAGCTTAATCAAGCTATTGCAGATAATGGACAACATCATGTCTCCATTAATAGTAAAAATCCAGCGAATAAAAATAATACGGGAGCAACTGCTGACGAGTCGCTAGCAATTGGTGCTGGCGTCACAACAAGTAATGCAGGTGTAAAAAGTGTTGTTGTAGGTTTTGATGCTGCAACTAATGCAAAAGAAAGTGTTGCAATTGGTAATACCAGCACACTAGCAAATGGTGATGCATCTATTGCGATTGGTAAGACTGCTTTAGCAAGAAGTACAAACAATATTGCAATGGGTACCAATGCCAGCAGTAATGGTATGGAAAGTATTGCAATAGGTACCAATATTCAAATTGATAAAACCACTGGTACTTCTGACTATGCAGTAGGTATTGGTAGTTATTCAGAAGTACAGAATGCTGATCAGGCCATTGCAATTGGACGTAAAGCAATTGTACAGGGCGATAATGGAACAGCAATTGGCCATGAGTCACGAGCAGCAAAAGAAAATGCGAGTGCATTGGGTAATTTTGCTAAAGCAACTGCAGTAAGTGCTAATGCTATTGGTAACTATGCAACAGCAAGTGGAACAAGCGCCAATGCAATTGGTGATAATGCAAAAGCGACTGCTGGTAATGCCAATGCGATGGGTAAAAGTGCAGAAGCAACAAGCACAAGCAGTAATGCAATTGGTGATAATGCAAAAGCTGCAGCTGATAATGCCAGTGCAATTGGTACCAATGCGCGAGCAACAGGTGTTAATGCGAATGCTATGGGTAAGGGTGCAAAAGCATTTGAACAAGATGCAAGTGCAATTGGTACAGGCGCTCAAGCATTCAGACAGGATACGCTTGCGTTAGGTACAAGTGCCGTTGCAAGTGGCCTCAATGCATCTGCTATAGGTAAAAGTGCAGACGCAGCAGGTTTAAATGCGAATGCATTTGGTAATGGGGCTAAAGCTGGTGCTGAAAGTTCGAATGCTATAGGGACAGGTGCTAATGTATCTGCAACCAATGGTTTTGCTTTAGGTACTAATGCAACAGTTACACATACAAATGCAATTGCCTTAGGTAGTGGATCGATTTCTGGTAATGCAACACCAACAGCAAGTGCAATTGTTAACGGTAAAACCTATAATTATTCAGGCATAAATCCAACATCAACTGTGAGTGTGGGCAGTTTAGGTAATGAACGTCAAATCATTAATGTCGCTGCAGGTCGAGTATCTGCTTCAAGTACCGATGCAATTAATGGTAGCCAGTTATTCCAAACCAATGAAGAATTAGCCAACCTAGCGAATAAAACAGCACAAGCATTAGGTGGTGGGGCATTAGCCAATCAAGCTACTGGAGCAATTAGTGCGCCAAGTTATACCGTCACAACTAACCCGGCAGGAACAGGTACAAAAACTACGGTCAATAATGTAGGTGCAGCCTTAACTGCATTAGATACCGCAGTGAATCAACCATTAAGCTTTGCTGGTGATACGGGGGCTCAAATATCCCGTAAACTTGGTGAAACGCTCAATGTGAAAGGCGGTGCAACAGGTACACTCGCTGCCACCGGAAATATAGGTGTGGTTGCCAATGGAACAAATCAGCTAGATATTCGTCTTGCTGAAACAATAAATCTTGGTGGCAATGGTAGTGTGACAACAGGCTCTGCGAGCATAAAAAATAATGAAGTTAAAGTCGGTACAAATACTTTAACGGATACTGGATTAAAAGCCGGTAATGTGAAGGTAAATACTTCGACAAATGATGTTACTGGGTTAAGCAATATAACGTGGAATCCTGCAGGCACTTACAATAGTGGTCGAGCAGCGACCGAGGAACAGTTGCTTTCTGCACAAAATCAGCTAAATACAACTTTAACTGATAAAGGTTTCAGTATCTCAGCCCAAGGTGCTAATTCAGATAAAGTTAAGCTAGGTGAAACAGTTGATTTCCGCAATACAGATGGAAATTTAGTTGCTACCCGCAGTGCGGATAATACTATTAACTATGATTTAGCCAAAAATATTAGTGTTGACAAAGTGACTCTTGGGAACATTATTATCGACAAAGCG
>NZ_BBTF01000098.1:0-4851 GCF_000876115.1 Acinetobacter sp. NBRC 110496 | reverse complement strand
CTCTCGTACACTTAGAAGATAAGCATCTGGATTCGTTTTTAATTCTTTATCTAACATTATTAGCTTATTCAACATATCTTGGTTTGTCGTCTTGGGAATGATCCAACCGCCAAAACTAATATTGTTTAATTTGATGTTAGGTAGTGGATCTTGTCTATTTTGTTCCAGTAACCAAAGATAGTTTTCACTACAAACAAATAAGACTTTTAATTCCTGATCAATGCGCCGTAAATCACAATATCTGAATAGGTTTACGTTACCTGGTGCTTCAGCATTGATAATTGGTTTTTTTCTTGTTTTTTCACCATGTAACTTAAAGTATTTAACACAACTTTCAATGTCACTTTTTAAATTGATTGGTGCAGTTTCTATTGGTGCCTCTGATAATTGTTCTTCAGCATATTCAAAATAGATCCAACATACATCTTGGTCTTTTAGCTTTTCAAAAAGCCAATCTGGAACGTCATGCAATTTTTGTTTTAGTACAAATGGTTTTCCTACATTCGTAATCTTGACGCTTCTTTTCTTGTACGTGTCCAGCTCCCCTATCTTCTTCACGCCACTTTTATATAAATAACGGTTTTTGAGAACTACTTTACTCTTTTTTACCTCTTTTTCAGGTTTAGGATCAGTACTGGATTTTTCAGGCTCAACATTCAAACAAAAGTAATCTATTCCTTTGGTAAACAATTGAAACTTCCCCTCCTTTTCAATTAAGGCAAAATTCCCTCTGATTTCAGCACCTACTATATCTTTAGATATTAGAAATCGATCATCAACGGTTTGTTCATTTAAGAGCAGTAAAGCCGATTTAAAATCTACTTTGTGTTCTGGTATTACAACATAACCGTGGTCAAACAACTTTTTGCTCACTCGGATAACTGTGTAAATATCCATAACCAGCTCCTTATATTATTTCCTGTAATTTTGGTTGATGTATTCTTGGATCGCTACAATTCTTTTTTCTGAAGTAGGATGCGTTGATAAGAAATCAATTTTAGTGCCCTGTTTTTCTTGGGCTACTACTTTATTCCAAAAGCTGACTGCGCCCTGTGGGTTGTAACCAGCACGAACCATAATATCAACACCTAGAAGATCCGCTTCACTTTCAAGTTTGCGCGAACCAGGTAAGTTAACCCCATAATCGCCTAGTAAACTTGTGCCAGATACAACCATGTCACCAAGACCAGCCGAACTAGCTGCAAGCACACCTAAACCAGTTAAAAGCTTTTTACTTACCTTTTCACGCCCATGATCACGTAAAGCATGTGCAATTTCGTGGCCGATCAGTGCAGCCAATTCATCATCAGTTGCATTAATTTTTGTGATAGAACCAGTCAACACACCGATCTTGCCTCCAGATAGACAAAACGCGTTGATTTCATTATCTCGGATTGTATTAACTTCCCAATTCCAATTTGCTGCGTCAGCTCGATAATGTGGAACTTGTGCGATAAGACGTTTTGCTACTCTATTTACTTGAGCGTTATTCACAATCAATCCACGCTGTTTAGCAGTCGTGATGATGTTGTTGTAAGACTGAGTACTTTGCTGAAGATATTCTTTTTCAGAATACAACATGATTTGTTTGCGTTTAGAACCCATTCCATCAATAGTACTAGATACGCAACCAGTTAAAAGAGATCCGGCAACAGCCAAAACACACAAAGATTTCATCTTAAAATCAAACATTTTGTTTTCCTTTATGTTTAAAAACATTTAACAAGTTAAAACTGCGCTTATTAAGCTTGTTTTTATCTTCCAAATCAGTAATACATTTAAACTCTTTTAAGATGTTTTTGTAATGCTCTTTTTGTTCATTTTCTGACTTATTAAAACCTTTCAAAGCTAACTGTTCAATAGTTTTAGGGCTGAATAATTTCAGAAGAACTATATTTAATATTAAAGTACCAGCCAGTAAGCCCAACGCATAAAGCTGAACAACTGAAGTACTGTATTTAGGTTCCATCGGACCAAGTGAACCAAAGCATATAAAGCTAAATACAGATAAAGTAACTGCAGCTATAAAACTAGATACCGTAACTCTA
This sequence comes from Acinetobacter sp. NBRC 110496, assembly GCF_000876115.1. NCBI lineage: Bacteria > Pseudomonadati > Pseudomonadota > Gammaproteobacteria > Moraxellales > Moraxellaceae > Acinetobacter > Acinetobacter sp. NBRC 110496. The sequence continues at coordinate 2,803 of NZ_BBTF01000098.1, read as the reverse complement.
ATCTTGAACTTATATCGTGCAATTAAAGCGACAATTAAAAAACCAAAAAGTATGGTACCAATTGCCGTAGCCATTATGACTAAAAAGAGCCCAGGGTTTGTGTTTGATGGATCTAACATTTCCATAGAATATCCTTAAATAAAACCCTTGCTTTCTAATAGGGTGAAACGATCTTTAAACAGTACAAAGAATGTTTTTTTAACGCTTTCGTACTGGTGTTTGATAATGTCTAAAGCACTATCATATGCACCTAGTTTCACGTAATTAACAAAATTGGCATGATCAAAACCTTTAAGTTTGTGACGTTTAATAAAGCCCTTAAAGTCTTGCTCTTTTTCTTTAAATTGATTCTCAAATTCAAAGAAAAGTTTGCCTAATTTCATGCTGTATAGTTTTAAATTGACAATAAATTCGACTAAAGGTGTTTCATTTCCTCTAATCGTAACCAGCATGTCTTTATCTTTTGTGATTTCGAGCGATGGTAAAAAATTAGAAAAATTAACCAGTAGATCACTTAATAAAACTTGTTTATTAAAGTATGTGACCAAAACAGGTGCGCTATCTGGCACATACGCTTTGATACGTTCAAATTTACTTAAAGCTTCTGGAGAAGCATGACCACTAAGGGCTAATTTCACTAACATATAATTCACTCGACATCTAATTCATTTTTTAAAACCAATTTGTATTTTGGATGAACCCCAAGTCTAAGTTGAAGTAATGTCCACGCTTGCTTTGTTATTAACTTTTCGCCACTTTCAAACTTTGACCACTGTATATTGTTGTACAATCCTGTGTGACTAGACATTTTGGTTTTACTTAAACCACTCCAGACTCTTAGTTGTTTTCCTAAGACTGGTATTGGAACCAGCATTAAACCATTGTCCTCTTGTTCCTTTAAAATCTTTAAAGCTGCCTTTTTACCTACTAATTGACCGCCATCTTCACAAATATAAGTAATACGAGCTGTATATTGTTCAGAGTTTAAGCACTCTTCTAACAATGCTAGAACTTCATCCTGAGGATTCGTTAAACCCCCTCCAACCGTATCGCCTGTATCAGTTTTAATCACGAGTTATACCTTTTAAGATAGATATTCTTATAGTATATACGAAAAACATTTAAAAGATTTTTTTAAAAAAACAAAATGTTCATTTTTTGTATTTTAGCTAAAACCACTTATAATATGATTATTGGTATTAACCAAAGTTTAAAACATATTGAAAGGTGTTTAAAATGACTAACTCTAAAACTAACGCTAAAACCAAAGAGAACCGCTTAAACCAAAATGGCAGTTTAAGCAAAACCGACCAACGCAAGCTTAAACCTATTTCTTTTTGCTTATTAGATACAGAACAAGTGACAATGCTGGAGAAAATTGAAAAGTTTCAATATGGCAATTTCTTTAAAAACATTATAGCTTCTATGACTGATGAAGAAGTTGAACAGATCGCGAATAGCAACAAGAAAAGCGATCCAATCATTCCTCAAAAATTACTAGATCTAAACATCACAAAAGGTTTCTTATCTTGTCGTTCAATTGCAAAGGTGCTTTTTAAACACAATAAAGTTGAATCTATGCTGCATGAGCTACGTAACTTTATCTCTGACGAATTCATTTTAAAGTTAGCTGAAGACCGCAACTTAACACTATCTATAAGCGACTCAGAAGTCGATTCTAATACCTCTTCAGGTATGTTTGATGATCGCTATGCGATGGCTGATACTGGCTATAAGAGCCGTACAACACCTGTTTTCAATCAGCAAAATATTGAATCTATAAAATCCATTGTTCGTGAACATGAGAAGCTTCCAAAACATGTCGAATTAGACAATGATTTCATTGAACAGTTTATGAATGACAATCCTGAAGTATTCGCAAAATTATAAAAACACAAACAAAAAAAACCATCTAATTTTTAGATGGTTTTTTTATGTCTTAATTATTTCTAGAATCAGCTATAAAGCTTCGCTGGCTCGTCTGCAACTGGTATCACTGGCTGTACTTCTTGCATAAGAATTTTAGTCACTTCATCCAGTGGTGCAATGTTGGAAGGTAAAAACTCTATTGCTTCAGGAAATTGTGATTTAAGGTAAGCATCTATGGCTTTGTGAATAGCTCGGTACCATTCTCGCGATTCGCTCTCTAAATTAAACATGCTTGAAATTGAAGCTTCTAGATCCGCAATATATTTACTTGGTAGTAAAGCTTTACGCTCCATATAAGCTTGATGTGCCATAGCAAGCCAGATAAAGCGATTTAATTCCTTACTACTTCCCTCTACGCTATTATCTTTAAAGTTCAACGTTCTAAATTTGCAAATGTGAAAATGTTGCTCACTAAAATATTTAAAGAAATCTTCATACTCAATTACAGAAATGGATTTTTGTAGCACCAATGGTATATCTAATGCGAGATCCACTTCGACTTTACGTGTACCAATGCCATTTTTAATAACAAATTTCATATTCACCTCAAAATAAATTAAATTGTTTAAAGGTGTCTTTATCATTAAAAGTAACCAGGTGATGCGATTCAATTAACGATTTAAGGTCCTTAGCCTGAGCAACTGGCTGTATTTCAATGCTGGCGATTTGTGCAGCTTCATGAATTAACCCTATGATTTGAGCACGGCTTTCTAAATATGCAGATAGATCGCGAGTTTCTTTGAATGAAGAAATGACAAAGTTAATATTCTTTTCTAAATTCTCACTCAAACTGCTTAGTGTTTGGTTAATTGGTGCATACTTTTCTATATGCTCTAAGACTGTTGCATGATCTAGAAAAAAACTAACTTTGATG
>NZ_BBTF01000099.1:0-4056 GCF_000876115.1 Acinetobacter sp. NBRC 110496 | reverse complement strand
ATTGGTCGACAGGCAAATTAATTCTGCTTTAAAGCCTGCATTCAGTTGATGCTGCCCATCAATCCGTTGCAGAAAAACCTGTGAATTTAGTTTTTGATTGGAAAACTGAATATGGATTGCACGTCTCTGTGCAGTAAGGCCCAAACTTTCCAAGGCCTGATAGATATTGTTCAACATTTTATAGATTTTTTTGCTTAAATTTACGGCATTGTAACGATATTAATCCGCCTCTGTCTATACAACATGGTCTGTTTATGACGTTTTTTGTCACTCCTTATGGATTGGCTTGAAAGAATCCTTTTTATTCATGCAGATAGGTCTGCACTCAAATCAATGTTTTTAGCATTGAAATAAAAAAGCAGAGCCTTCACTCTGCTTGCGTATTTAAAAGCCAACAATCTATGATGACAACGGATCAACTTAACCTAAACATAATCAACCGCTCTTGCTTTTAACAGATCCAGTTGCAGCATTTTTTTCTTTTTACGACGATATGCAATCAGCAAGCCGATGAACCACACGGGCGAAAAAGCCAGCGCAATCAGTGTATCGTGATCTAAAGCCAAGATCACAATGGTAAACACCAAAAATGACATAGTGAACCATGCCATAACCAAGCCACCTGGCATTTTAAATTTAGACTGTTGATGCAACTCTGGGAATTTTTTCCGATAGCAGATATAAGACAAAATTATCAGCATAAAAGTAAAAATACATAGAATCGACGTCAGAGCTGAAATAATGGTAAACGCCGTCATGACATTCGGTACAATAAATAAAATCGAGGTTCCAATGGTGACACAAGTCATTGAAAAAACCAGACCGCAAATCGGCACCTTTCTTTTCGACAATTTACTAAAACTTTTTGGTGCATCATTGTCCAAAGCCAGACCGTAAAGCATTCGACTGGTCGCAAAAATACCGCTATTCGCTGAAGAAAGTGCTGAAGTCGCCACCACAAAATTGACCAACCCTGCTGCAATCGGCAATCCAATCAAGGAAAACATTTCTACAAATGGGCTTTTCTCTGGTGAAATTTTTGCCCACGATGTAACTGCGATAATACAAACCAATGCACCGACATAGAAAAGTAAAATACGCAATGGAATCGAGTTAATCGCTTTAGGTAATGACTTATGTGGGTCTTTGGTTTCAGCCGCTGTGGTTCCAACCAATTCAATACCAACAAAGGCAAAAATCGCAATCTGGAAACCAGCTAAAAAGCCAGTAACCCCATAGGGGAACATCGACTGAGTTTCAAATACATGACTCATCGACGCTTTGACACCACTCGGCGAAGTAAAACCAGTACTGATTAAATAAATCCCTGCCAGAATAAACATAATAATGGCGGCGATTTTGATCAATGAGAACCAAAACTCCAACTCACCAAACATGCGAACCGCAACAAAATTCAGAATCGTAAGAATAGCTAAGGAGGTAAAAGCAGGAATCCAGACAGGAACATCGGGATACCAGAACTGCATATATCCTCCTATCACAATCACATCTGCAATTGCGGTAATAATCCAGTTGCACCAATACGACCATCCGAGAAAAAAGCCAGCCCACGGACCGATATACGCTGTTGCAAAATCAGCAAAAGTCTTAAAATTGGTATTTGCCAGCAACAGTTCACCCATCGCCCGCATCACAAAGAAAAAGAAAAAGCCAATAATTAAATAAGTTAAAATAATGGAGGTACCCGAAACACTTAGGGTCTTACCAGAGCCCATAAATAGTCCCGTACCAATTGCACCGCCAATGGCAATCATCTGAATATGACGATTGGTTAAAGAGCGTTGTAATTTTTCTTCATCCTGCTGAGTCATATGTTGACTACCAAGCAGATCTCCTTCCAGAAGCTGCTTATCTTTATCCTGACTCATGTAATCCTTACTCCAATGTATAACAGCCGTTATAATTGCCTAATAAAATTAAAATATTTTTAAAATGCCTGAATATCAAAATTCCATTTTGCTCAATAAAATTATTTTTAAATTTAGTGCTTAACTCAGCCACCTCGCTTATCTGTTATTTTCCATAAAGTCCTTATATGCACCCTAAAACCTGTTGTTATTGGTCAAAAGTTATTTGGGCGAAAGCATCATATCTCATTCCTCAAACACTGTAAGATCATGCCGTGCTTTTCCGTTCAATTTACCAGCAATTAAACGTGAAATATATTCAATTAACAATGTGAATATTTTGTGCAAATTAAGACTGGATTGATTTGCTCACAAGGTATGCAAACAAATCAAAATAGGTCTAATTAGCGCATAAAATTACGAGATAAGTAGATGAATTATGTCCTCATCCTTGTTCTCATTTTCAACCGACAATGCCTCAATTTTTCTTTGGAATATTGATATTGAGCATCCGTGCCGATGCTCCTTCTTTCACATGTAACTGATGAGCCTGCTCAGGATCTAATTTCACTTGGTTTGTATCTGGCTGGCTGTAAATGAGGAGAGCGCGAAAATTTTTATAATCGTCATTGGCAATGATATAAGGATCATTACCTAGAATGATGTGATCAGATGACTCAATCTTTACCGTCACCGCATGGCTGTCTTTGATCGCTCTTAAATTTTCTATATCAGCCTGTAAAGTCGCACCTGCATCAAAGATATCGACATAGCCCTTATAACGCAGACCTTCTTCAATCAAAAGATTATAGGCAGGTACCGTATTGGGATGGACTGCAGCAATCACCGCTTTGGCTTCATCGGGCAGCATATCGACATAAAGTGGATGCCGCGGCATCAGCTCTGCGATGAAGGCCTTTTTACCTGTACCACTCAGATAATCTGCCTTACTAAACTCCATATCAAAGAATTTATGCCCGACTGCATCCCAAAAGGGTGAACGGCCATTTTCATCCGAAAAGCCCCGCATCTCCGCCACAATCGTTTCTTCAAAATATTGTCTAAAGGCCGAAAGAAACAAGAACCGAACCTTGGATAAAAATTTGCCATTCTTATTTAAACGATAATCAGGGTCTAAAAATAAAGTACATAACTCACTACAGTTGGTGTGGTTATTACTTAAATATAAGGTCGGTAATGATTTATAGACATTTAATGGCTCTGAAGAGTGCACTTGCGTACCGACGTGAAAGTTATACCAAGGCTCTTTTAAACCTAAGGCCACTTCGATTCCACATACGCCGACCACTTTATGCAGTGTGGTATCTTCTAAGGCAAATAAATAGCCCTGCTCCGACTTGTCCAATTTGCCTTCGACCGTCTTAATTGCTCGGTCTATTCGTGCAGCCAGTATTTCCATATCGGGTTGCAAAGAGGTTAAACCAAAACCTGCTTTTTGCGCCAGTTGATAAAGATCATGGATATCTTTTTGCCGGATATAACGAATCAGCATCATATGAATTAACCCCTCTTTTGAATCACAATCAAGCCGCGGCTGCTTGGATGATTTTGTGGGCTAAGGCCATCTAAATTACCTTTTCTATGCTGAACCATGCACAATACAGACATTGCCTCTTCCTTAATTATTCAATTTTCCCTAGTACAACCTATTTAAGGCTGAGCTGGCTTTATTTATGTCAGTCTTTTTTAACGTCTTTCATCAAGCTGAAATCAAATTTGAATACGCTAAAATGCTCAACAACCAAGCTGATCACTCTATTATTCAAAAACTAATTGGCACAAAAAATTTAAAATTAAGCAAAAAATGAGCTGTTTTTTAGCATTTTATTTATTGACAGTGACAATGTGAAAAATTATTTCTCTACTTTTGAAAGATAAAAGCAGCTAGCTATCCTCAACTTTAAACAAATCACTCAACAAATAGATTCATACAACCAAATAAAATGAATGCAAAAGTATAATTAAAGCGATATAGATCCAAAACTTCAGACAATAAAAAAGCCCTTGTTTTCACAAGGGCTTTTTTATTCATTTGGCAGAGGATCAAGGACTCGAACCTTGACGAACGGTTTTGGAGACCGTCATGCTACCATTACACCAATCCTCTATAACAGCATGATGAAAGTCCTTCAGACTTCATCATAAAGAAAGTCGGAAACTCTCTTAA
>NZ_BBTF01000100.1:0-3965 GCF_000876115.1 Acinetobacter sp. NBRC 110496 | reverse complement strand
TCCAAGGCACAGCAGGTGAACCAATCCAAGCCGATTTAGCTGGAATGTTCTCACCCTTCATCACCAGAGTCAGTGGACCCAATACCGCATGATGGCTCACATTGGCATTATATAAAATAATACTGCGTGCATTCACCACCACATCATTGCCCACTTTCACCTGACCAATTTTCATGATTCGGTCTTCAAATAAGTGCGTCTGTGGACCAGAGAAACTGTTAAACTCCGCTCGATCTCCAATCTCAACACAGTCAAACTCAGTGATATCTGCACTATCCATATATACATCCTTACCTATACGCACCCCTAACAGGCGCAGGAAGAACGGTAACATTGGTGTGCCTCTGAGATAGTTCAGGAAGTTCGGGATGGCAACCGCTTCATATAAACTGGTCACCCCTTCACTTAACCAGACAAACATGGTCCACATCGGTGCTGAACGTGGTTGGTAACGTCCAATTAGAATCCACTTCAATAACGCCACGATCACAAAGCAGCCCACTCCATAGAGTAGCCCCGCCAAAGTCAAGGCCAATAGCCCTGTCGCGATATTGTAGTTATTAATCACATCGATAATTTCCAATACGATCATATAACCCACACCAATCGCCAGCGCTGCCGGTAATACGATCCGCAGACCTTCTATCAAACCGCGCATCAGACGTCGTTTAACACTCGGCTGAAAGGTCAGGTGATCTGGGTACTGTTCTGCGGCTTCACGTGCAGGCAGCAGTAAAGGTGGAGAACCAAACCAGGTTTGACCTGAATACATTTCTCGGTTATCTGGTGTTTTGGATTGCACCCCAATCAACACATTGTCCGGTAATACCGTCCCATCCGCGATATAGGCACTATTCCCCACAAAGCTGCGGTTACCAATCTGGGTCGATTTTAAGGTCATCCAACCGCCCTTGATTTCCTCATCCCCCAACATCACGGCATCGGCAATAAAGCTTTCCTCTCCCAAGGTCAGCATTTCAGGAATTACTCCATTTGCTGTTGAGATTTCAGTGTTCTTACCGACTTTGGCACCCAACAAACGGAACCAGGTCGGTGCGTAAATGGTGGCGAATAAACCATGCAGGGTTTGTAAACTGGTTTCCAGAATCTGTGATGCAAACCATTTACGGTAATAAGTACCACCATGAATGGCATAGCTGCCAGTCTCTAAACGCGGCAAAGCCACTTTGCGTAAGACCGAAGAGATCAGTGCGGTAATTACCATCATCATCGCACTGGCTGGAATCGCCAGAATGAAATAGTACAATGCAATCTGTAAGTGGTTGTTCGAATCAATATTAAAAATATTGACATCTAACCAGTCCACCAACAGGAAGCTTGGAAAGATCGGGATAAAAAAGATACAGGCAATGAATAAGGCACTGATTGCATAGTAGGCATATTCTGAGATTTTGCGGATAAACGACAGTTTTGGGCGTGCAGCCAATGGCTCCAGGCTGTCAACATGGCCAATTTTCTTCGCAGGTGTACCGTCCCAGATTTCCCCTGCTGGCACTGTGGTGTCATATTCAATCGCAGTTAAGGCATTTACATGAGCACGGGGTTCTAATACGGTATTTTCTTCCAGAACGGCATAGGAACCAACATAACTGTCTTGTTTGAGCTGGATTGAGCCCAATACCAGATGACCATGTTCAACTTTGGCATTCTCCAGATTGACATTGGAACCAATACTGACCCCATCTTCAATAGTCAATAAAGATGGCATCCGGATATGTACGGAACTGATGTTGACATCATGGCCAATCTTTGCGCCCAGTGCCTTGAGGTAGAGATTCAGCAAGGTGGAACCCGATAAGAGATATACAGGTGAAATGCTGCTGATTCGGTCCGCCAGCCACCAACGGAAATAGGTCATTCCCCAGAGTGGGTAACGCCCTGCTGGTATCCCGAGTAATAACACCCGTTTTACGGTAATCGACAGCGCAAAGCTGGCAAGAATCACCGTTATATAGACCAGTAATGACAATAGAATCGCCGATGGAATGGTGTCTCGGGTACCGCCGGTAAAATAATGGTAGGTAAAGAACGGAGCCAGCCATTGTAAGATGTTGATCGAAATCAGCACTGGAATCGTCACCAATTGTGCCAGACCACACAGCCATTTATAGCGTGTATTCCGTGGATTATCCTGCCCAAGCTGGCTATCGAATAATGATGCTTCAGGTTGTTCCAGCATCAGTGCGGCAATGGCACCCACTCTGCGAGCCTGATACAGGCTTTGAATGGTTAGGTGACTGTATTCAGGGTGCTCGCGTAGGTTGGAAATCAGTACAGCAGCCAGCAGTGAATGTCCACCGAGATCGTCAAAGAAGTCTGCATCTAATTTAATCGGGATATTTGGAAATAAACGATTGAGTATGCCAAATAAGATTTCTTCGGCCTGATTCTGCGGCTGATCTGATTCGCTCCGATCGACCACACTGGTTAATGGACGTGCTTTCAGTGCCTTACGGTCAATTTTTCCCGAAAGCAAACGAGGTACTTCTTCAATCACTTCAAAGCGGTTCGGCACCATATAAGGTGGCAAGCGCTGACTGAGGTGATGGCGCAGCTGTTTAATTTCAATGGCCTGTTGGGCATCAATTTCAGGAGCAATGAAGGCAATCAACTGATCAATACCGTCTTCAGCACGTAGAATCACAGCTGCGGTGCCAATGCCATCCAGATCACATAACGCCGCTTCAATCTCACCGAGTTCAACCCGGAAGCCGCGGATTTTAACCTGATCGTCGGCACGGCCTAAGCAATGTACCTGACCAAATTCATCGATTTTGGCCAGATCCCCAGTGCGATACAGGTTTTCTTCATCAGGGTTACTGGCCCATGGATTCTGAATAAATTTATCTGCGGTCAGATCAGGACGTCCGAGATAGCCAGGGGCCACACTCGGTCCAAAGATACATAGTTCCCCTGTTTCTCCTTGCGGCAACAGTTCGCGCTCCGCATTGATGACCAGCATGCCATAGTTGGGTAAAGGCTTGCCAATTGTCACTGGTTTGCCACGCTGCAACAGTTCCAGACTGGCAGAGACCGTGGTTTCAGTTGGCCCATAGGTGTTAAACATTTGGTGGTGAGCTAAGGCCCAGCGATCAACCAGTGAATCCGGGCACATTTCTCCACCCAGATTGATGATGCGCAGATTCGGTACATCTTCCGGGAATAAAGCCAATAATGTTGGCACCGCATGTAGAACCGTGATCTGTTGCTGTTGCAAGGTTTTACACAGGCGTTCTGGATCACTGACCAGTGATTTAGGTGCTATCCACAATGTTGCACCGACCAGATAAGACAGCCAGATTTCCTCAAAAGACATGTCAAAAGCCACTGAGAAGCCTTGATAGACCTTGTCTTGCTCCTGAATGCCCAGGATACTGTTTTCACTACGCAGGAAATGGCAAATATTCTTCTGGGTAATGACAATCCCTTTCGGTTTACCTGTCGAACCTGAGGTATAAATAATATAGGCGGGTTGATCAGGTGTGGTTCTGGCGAGTTCAACCGCCTGATCGAGTGGGCGTTGTAATTCGGTATTGGTCCACTTGCTTTGTGGGACTTCAGCCAAATGTTCATACCACTCATCGGTGGTGATCATGCCGACTGCCGCAGCATCGTCAAGACACACTGCAATCCGGTCTGCCGGGGTATCCATATCAAAAGGTAACCATGCAGCGCCACTAAGGCAGATCGCCAATTGGGATTTTAATAATTCAATTCCTCGCGGTAACCACAAGCCAACAATATCTCCCGCTTTAACCCCCTTCAGGGTTAAGTGCTGTGCCATGACCAGTGCTTGCTGGTATAAATCGGCATAACTGATCTGTTGCTCTGCTTCGATCAGGGCAGTCTTTTGAGGGAGGCGTTGCGCAGTCTGGACAAAAATATCGGTTAAAACTTCTTCCTGCAAAAACTCTGGGTGGTGCTTACCACGAATAATATTTTTT
>NZ_BBTF01000101.1:0-3909 GCF_000876115.1 Acinetobacter sp. NBRC 110496 | reverse complement strand
CATTTCGAAGCTGAGGTTTAATCACCCAGTCTTGTAAGGTGCGTAATTCCGTTGGTGAAAGTGGATTAGGATTGTTCTTGGCATTTTCAACGGTATACATGAAGATTTCGCCAAGTCCTGTAGAAACAGGCCCCATAGAAGTTGCAATTCCAACGGGAAGATTTGGTGTCACCCCTTGTAGCTTCTCATTGACTAATTGTCGGGCAAAATAAATATCAGTCCCTTCTTTGAAAATTGCCGTCACTTGTGACAGGCCATACCTAGAGACTGATCGGGTATAGTCTAAATTTGGAATACCAGCCAAAGCCGTTTCAATAGGATAAGTCACCTGAGACTCCATCTCCATTGGAGAGAGTCCTTGAGCTTCACTATTAATCTGAACTTGTACATTCGTAATATCGGGAACAGCATCAATTGGTAGCTTAAAGTAGTTATAAGCCCCCAATGCACCGACAAATAGGAATACGATGAGTACAAGCCAACGATTCTTAATCGAGAGTTTAACAATCTGATCAAACATATTCGCTACTCCCCTTAATGGTCATGAGTAGCGCCAGATTTACCTAGCTCTGCTTTTAAAAGATATGAATTTCCTGCGGCATAAACCTGTCCTATTCGTAATCCAGATTTAACTTCCACATACCCATTGTATTTATCGCCGAGCTCCAGAGGTCGAGCTTCAAAATCGTTACCAACACGAATGAATACCACGTCCCAATCACGGAAATTCTGTAACGCATCTTCACGTACAACCATTGGCTTTTGACTTTGATTTTCAAAAATTTGAGCCGTGATTAACTGTCCAGAACGCCACTTAAACTGATTTGGTATCTCAATAAATACCTGCGCTGTACGTGTTTTAATATCGATGACATCACTAATATATTTGATTTTGCCCAATGCCTCTTCTGTGCCTGTTGGACTTTGAGGCTTAACTTTGACTCTGTTTGTAGGGTTTATAGTATTAAGCTTGTCAGCAGGAACATTTACTACTGCCAAGAGTTGTGAAGTATTTGCGATTTTAAAAATAGGGGTTGAAGAGCTTACATTAGATCCAACAGCACCAAGGATTTCTAATATTGTTCCTGACATTGCTGCACGAACTTCAACTGTTCCATTACCTGAACCGCCATAAGAGCTTATTAAGTTATTCAACTCATTTGCACGAGTTTGAGCAGCATCAAAATCTCTCTTTGCAGAAATATAATCAATCTCAGGTGATACACGCTTTTGCCATAATGCTCGTTCTTGTTCCATTTTTTGGCGAGCAAACTGTAGGGTCTCCAAAGCAACTTTACGATCTGCATTCAAACGAATTAAATCTTGGCTTTGGACAACAGCAAGTAAGTCCCCTTGGCTTACTTTATCCCCAATATTACGGTAGGTTTTTATCAATGTCCCACTGGCTTTTGGTGCAACAAGGCTTTCAAAATTATCAGGAAACTTCAATTCACCTTTCAATTCCAAAGCATTTTCAAACATCATTGGTTCAACTTTTAAGAGCTCTAAACCACTGCTCTTAATACTACTGTCTAACATGGTGACACGACCTTCTTTCGTATCCCACTTCCAAGTATGTTTTTTTCCTTGATAATCGACATTTACAACCATTAAAAACGAATGTGGCTCATAGACAATTTCATTTCCAATCAAGTAATCACTCTCTGGTTTGAATTGAATATTCTGCTCAGCATCTAAACGCTTAATATAAATATTCGCTTTTAAATCTTCTGGTTTAAGCGGCTTATCTTTCAAATACCCATAAACACGGAGGTGTGGTTCCACTCCTTCTTCAAATATCTTAACCTCAGCAGAGAAATCTCCATCTCGATACAAACGACCACCGTGAGGTCCTTTCTCATCTCCAGCTACAGCTACTTTTTCTTCGGCGACCTCACCATGTCCACTCGCTTGTGTCTTATTACCAGTTTTATACCAGGCAATAGCACATAAGACGATAAGTAAGGCAACGACACCAGTTGCAATCAATGTATTGGTTTGTTTATTCATATTCTTGCCCTTATTCTTGATCTAAATGAGTGATGTAGTTGCGCTCGACTTCTGCAATTTCTGTCTGCAAAGCCAACCACAAATCGAATCGAGCAAGATGTTTGTCTAGCCAAATTTGCTTGATGTTATTGAACTCAAGTAAAGAGTTTTTCCCTGCTTGGTAACCCATCTCTGCAATTCGCAGGCTTTCATTTGTTGCGGGCAAAACGGTTTGATCATATTGCTTAATCACATCAATTAAATTGGAAACCTCAATAGATTTGTTTTCCAATTCGATTTTAGAGTTACGACTCACAAGCACAGACTGTGTTTCTGCTTTTGTATGCTCTGCTTGAGCAATCGCAATATTGCCCTTATTTCGATTAAAGATATTGAGAGGTATCGACGTCGAAACTTGGAAGACTTTGTCATTGGTTTCTTGGTAGTTCCTAACCCCGACTCCCAAAGTAATATCTGGTATTGCTTCTTTACGGGCCAGTTCAAACTGAGTCTTTTTCAGCTTCGAACTCAGCGTTGCTTCTTGCTCAGACAAACTTATTTTGTCTGTGAAATTAAAGCTTAGCGGAACCTCCAATGCACTACTTGGCAGGTTGGAAGTGAACTTAGAACATAAATTTTTCTGGAACTGAATCTTCTTCACTTCATTTTGATGGCGCAATTTCGACTCAGTTGAAAGTGCTATGCTTAGTTGAGCATCGGAAGGAATTACTCGCCCGTACTTAAGCCGTTCGGAAAGAACGTTAGCTTGTCTGGCATTCAATTTACTCTCAGAAGAATAAATTTCAGCACGCTGAGTAGCTACATACCAGTTCGCCATACAGATTCTTAAATCTGCTTTGAGTTCAGCCTGACGCTTTGCTATGTCGAACTGATTACGATCACCTTGAAAACTCGCAATCTGTTTCCTCAAGGAAAGTTTATTACTAAGAGGAATCTCTTGTGACAGTCCCAATAAGGTTGTTGGGCCATCTAAATCCTTCAGTTTAGAATTACCGAGATTATCCAACTCCACATTGAAAGTCGGATTATTTAATCTACCAGCAAACTTTTGATTGATTTCATAAGCTTGCTCGGACTGCTGTAAGCTATTGAGTACAGCATCACTTGCGATTACCTGCTTTTGTAGTTCAGCATAATTCGTTTCTGCGAATACATTTGCTGCTGTTGCTACAAATCCACAGGTAAGAAATATCTGATATTTTTTAGACATGACTTTACCTATACAAAAAAATTAAAATTAATTTTTGTATAGAAAGATCAATTACGTAGGACGATTAAGTCTTTAGAGTAGGTATAAGAATTACTAAATATTAGAGGGGATCGCCGCTTTAAAAAGGCTCGATAAACGGGCTTTTCAAAAAGCTGGAAAAAGAATAAAACTAGTGGAAGTGCAAAACTAAGAATAAAGATTGGATCTATGCTGAAATCACTATCAGAAGAAATTGGTTTTACTGAATGATGATAGATAGGTTCATCAAAATTCTTCCAAGTATGTGCTTCCGCATCATGATCAGTAGAATTTTTGAGTGGATCATTTGAGTGCTGCAAAGACCAATGACTAGATGCATCATCCTCAACAACAATACTCAACTCATGTTGGTGTTCAATATTCTCAAGTAAGACAGGCGCCCACGCATGAATGCCCGTAATTGTTATCGTAAACAAAAACAGGGTAAATGCGAGTATAAGCTTAGACAACCTACTTGAACGCATAGCCATGAACATACTTCTGATTTGCTAACAAAATACTAAAAAGCTTGATTAAAGTAAATCCATCTCTTCAACATTTGCAAATGAATATGTTCAAATCTATTACCAAAATCTACGAAAAAGGTAGGAATATACTCTTTACTTGGTTGAGACGATCGTTTAACTCAAAGCTACCCCAATACTCAAAAG
>NZ_BBTF01000102.1:0-3480 GCF_000876115.1 Acinetobacter sp. NBRC 110496 | reverse complement strand
AGTACTTTTTTGAATCCGTCAATGCGTAAGTCCTATAATATATGAATTATGAACTTTAGTACCCATATCCTTATTTTTCTTTATTTAGATTGCCTTGTGATGGTAAAAATTGGTGGTTATTTAATGTGTAGAAAGTCTTTTTGCACATGTGTATAGCTTTGATCGAGTACTAGTGACTGAAAAGCTATTAGGTCAGTAATCATATTTAAATTAATTGTGATCATTTAAGTCAATGAACTATTCTCATATTTTAACAATCAATGCAAATAAAACGGATCATATGTATGTAGTTGGTGACTTACACGGCTCTTATAGCTTGCTCATGCAAGAACTTAAAATTCTCAATTTTGACTTTCAAAATGATTTACTCATTTGTACAGGTGATCTCATAGAACGTGGGGTGGAGAACCTCGAGTGTATTTCTTTGTTAAATCAGTCATGGTTTATCACAGTAAGGGGAAATCACGAAGAAATGTGTATTTCAGGACAATCTGATCCGATTATCAAAGATATACATCAACGAAACGGTGGTGAGTGGTTTTATCAGTTGCCACAACTAAAGCAATTAGAAATTATAGAGCAATTTAACGAATTACCTTTAGTGATTGAAGTCAAACTTGAAAGTAAAAAAATCGGTATTGTTCATGCTGATATAGATATCCATGATTGGAATCTATTTAAGCAAGATATTTGTAAAGGTGACTATAAAATTTCGGGTGTCTCTTCTGCCTTTTCAAACGCATTGTGGGGTAGGGGACGAATACGGAATCAATCAGACTTCTATGATGTTGTCGAAAGCATTGATGAAATTTATCTGGGGCATACCATTGTAAAACAGCATACTAAAATCGATAATTGCCATTATATTGATGTTGGCTCGTCTTTTACTAAGAAGCCCTGTATCGTCAAACTCCAATGAAATGGGCAATTTGGTAGGGGACACCATCGAAGGTTATCCAAAATAAACTGAATATTCTGTGTTAAAAACTTGTGTACATTGTTGGCTTGCTCAAATTTTAATTCGTATATACATTTGTAATAGCTATATACGATATATCCAACAAAATCCAAAAAATTTACAAGCATGAAGAATTGAGGCTTTCCCTCCCACTGTCTCCAAATATCACCTGCATTAGATTGAGTTAAATCCATAGGAAGTTTTTTAAGTAAAAAATCTAAATTTTTTTTAGGTAGGGTTGCATAGAATATTTTTAGATCTTCATGTGTTGGAAATCTTTCAAGTAATTTCCAAATAGGATGTTGAAAGTAGACAGATGATTCAGGAATTTTTACCTCGCAAATCTCAAGCGTACTTTTATTTGGTGCAGTTGTGCCTAAACTATATTTATACCAAATGGCTGACTCTTGTTGGTCAAAAAATTCTGAG
Source organism: Acinetobacter sp. NBRC 110496 (assembly GCF_000876115.1). Lineage (NCBI taxonomy): Bacteria > Pseudomonadati > Pseudomonadota > Gammaproteobacteria > Moraxellales > Moraxellaceae > Acinetobacter > Acinetobacter sp. NBRC 110496. Next base: position 2,093 of record NZ_BBTF01000102.1, on the reverse strand, counting down.
ACTCTATTCGCATTCGCTATAAAAAGTAAATTTTCTGTTTCGGTTGGATCAGGCCCTAATCGAAAGTCCTTATTAATTTCAACAGCGATTCGACGTTTTATACTCACGTTACTACTTATATTTTCATACCAAATAATGGTTCTTAGGTAGTTAATGGCATTTTTTCGTATACGAGACGTTTTGATTTCATTCATGATCATGATTTATGGTCAATTGTCAACTTAAGCAAATAAACTTGAAGATAAACAATACAGCATAAATCAACTAAAAAGTACGTAATGTTATTTAAAGGAGCTTCGATATGAAGCCAGAATCATTACTTTGTACTACGGCAGAAGCAGCAAAACTTCTAGGACTTCAGCCTCAGACCTTAAGAAAATGGGCTATCTACGAGACCGGTCCAATTCTTCCAAAGCGTCATGGTCGCTTGTTACGTTGGAATCGGAATGAAATTTTGAAATTTGCAGGTGAAATCAAATAGTTATTTGATTTTATAAAATTAAATCTCTCTCCCTTCCAAAAACTTTAATTCAAGTTTGCTGCTGATAAATTTTAAGCAGTAAGGGAGATTTTTCTTAAAAAAGTTGATGATCTTATAATGTTTGATAATGAAAAAATACTCATAACTACATCTGAAAATTGGGGAGACAGTCTTCCTTCTTGCAAGTCTGATGAAAAAAAACAATTGGATTATCCGATCCAGCACTTTCCAGTAGTTATGAGGGAGGCTATTAAATGTATTTCAGAATATGTTCAATGCCCTATTTCAATGGCTGCACAATGTGTTATCGGCGCAATTTCACATATTGCACAACGGAATGTAAATGCACCTCATCCTTATGTTAAAGATGGCGAACCTTGTTCCCTATTTTTACTTAGTGAAGGACAAAGTGGAAGCCGAAAAAGTAGTGCTAAAACAATTGCTGATCATTCAATCAAGGAGTATGAACGCCTACAATATGATAGATATCGCCGTAATGATCGGCAATGGCAGAAAAAATTTCTTGGTAATGAAAAAAAAGAGCATAAATCATGTTTAGCTGAAACTAAAGAACCGAAAGATCCATCAAGTGTATTTAGTGATATCACGATTGAATCTTTACTAGGTTTATATATTGATGGTTTTGTTACAAATGTTTCAATTTCAAGTGATGAAGCTGCTCAATTTTTTGCAGGACATACAATGAAATCCGAAACACGTAACCAAGCCTTGGCAACTTTTACAAAGCTATTCGACGATGGATACGTTGAACGAACAAGATCAAAATCAAATTTAAATGGCAGTGGTAGAGCTTATGATGTGCGACTAACTTTTAATTTACAAGGCCAGAGAGAGGTATTGATTAAAGCTCTTCAGGATCCAGTTCTCAGAGGTCAAGGTTTTTTAGCAAGATTTATTCTTACTGTTCCTGAAAATTTAGCTGGTCAGCGTTTTCAGGATAAAGAACATCAATCTAAAGACATTAACACAGACTCGAGAATGATAATTTATTGGGAACGCTGTAGTGATTTGTTAAATGATTCAAGTGACCACCAACGTTATGTTATTCCGCTCGATGAAGAAGCAAAAAAAGTTGATCTTGCATTCTATAATGAAATTGAAAGTTTGCAAGCGAAAGGAAAGTGTTATGAGTATTTACAAGCTTTTGCTAGTCGTGCAAGTCAGCTCGCACGGCGTTTAGCTACAGTTTTTACTTATTTTCAGGGTGAAGCATTTATCAATAAACAAATATTATTAGCTGCTTGTGATGTAATTCGATTTTCGTTGAATGAGTGGCTTCGATATACAGAAATTGAATTAGATAAAGAAAGTGATGCTGAAAAATTAATTAAAAATTTAATTCGTAAATGTAAACAGAAAAATACTAATCTAATACGGCTTTGTTGCACAAATAGACAAAAGGTAGAGTTGTTCTAATCTTGAGATATTTATGCAACAGCCACCGTTTTAGCTGTACCAAGTTGAGTAAATTTATTCAAAATATCGACTCTTATTTGCAAGTCAACCACCTGACGATTAAAGCATCGACTAGATACACCTTGTCCAAGTCGTTTCAAGGCAAACATTTTAGCCTCTATTCGGGATCGTCGAT
>NZ_BBTF01000103.1:0-3469 GCF_000876115.1 Acinetobacter sp. NBRC 110496 | reverse complement strand
TTGTTCGTAAGGCGATTGTCAATATTGCAGGCTGGGAAGTAAAAGCAGAGGCTGCTATTGGCCAGTTCTCATTCTCAAAATATTTAATGTGGCTTGATTTATCTTCAAGAATGGATCAGCTAAAAAATCAGGCTGTAGTTAACCATCTGATTGAATCTCCACGCGAACCGTTTATTAAACAAGCTGAGTTTCCACAATCAACTCAGCTAGATGAGAAATATCAACCCCAACAATTATTTACACCCTTATCATCTGATTCTTCGCAGTTAGCCGCAGTCATGTCCGCTGCTTTGGGACGTACTTTTGTATTGTCAGGCCCTCCAGGTACAGGTAAGTCACAGACCATTACCAATATGGTTTCGCAGTGTTTGGCTGATGGTAAATCGGTATTATTCGTTTCTGAAAAAATGGCGGCATTAGAAGTCGTCTATCGTCGCCTGACACAAATCGGCTTAAGCGAATTGTGTTTGCAACTACACTCCTCTAAAGCACAAAAAATGGAGGTGCTGGATCAACTGAGAGAACGGGCTCAGAAAAACAATGATCCTTATTTTTTAACTACTCAACCCGAAACAACAGAATGGCAGAAACTTTCAGATCAATTAGTCCAGACGCGTGATGAACTGAATCAGCATGTAAAAAATCTGCATACAACACATGCAATTGGCTGGAGTCTGTACGCTGCAATGAGTGATGAACTCCGCTATCGGGAAACGCCTCAGTTACGTTTTCCTGATCTCAATATTGCCACCCTGACAGCTCAGAAACGCGAGTTACTGAATGAGACTGTGACACAGGCGGTGAGCTTACGTCAGCTAGTAAATGAAAATGCTAAAAATGTCTTAAATGGTTTTGCAGAAGGTCTATCCGAACCAATTTGGAGTTTAGCGTGGCAGGAACAATATCAACGATTACAAGACCAACTGATAGTACAAATACAGAATTTGCAAAAGTCCATTTCTGCTTGGCAAGATGTTTTTGAATTTGATACTAAGCACAATCTGGGTCAGGTTGAACAAGATGTTTCAATTTTTAAGGCCTTATCTGTTCTTGTCCAGCAAACAGATTTAAAATTATTAGCGCTGATTAAGGACATTGATTTAAGAACTATTACGCATGCACAACAGTTGGCTCAAGATCTTAAACAACAACGTGCCGAGTTGATTGGACAATATCAGCCTCAAATATATCAAGTCGACTTAAATCAAATTGCATTTAAATGGCGCGAAGCGGAAGCAAAAATTTTTCCATTTTCATGGTTTGCGAAGTTCCAGTTGAGAAATCTGGTTAAAACCTACCAAATTTCAGCACAACGCCCGACAACGTCGGCCGTTGCACATGACTTGCCAATTTTACAGAATATTCAGCGCCAACAACATCAATTTACTGAGTGTGAAAATCAGTTAGCAGCTAAACTTGGTGGTTACTGGCAGGGTGAAGACAGTGCATGGCAAAGTTTTGAAAAGATGCATAATCAGTGGCAAGACATTGTGCAGATTATGGCAGCAACCAGCACGAATCAAGCGACTTTATTCAAAGCTTTGGCATTTAGTCAGAATCATGGTTTAGATGCGCTCATACAAAATATAACGGATGTGAAAACTTCATTCAGTCAATTGCTCAATGATCATGCACTGCAAAAAGATGGTCTAATCACTGAATATCAAAATATTAATTTTGAAGAGATTCTTGAAAGACAACAGCAATTACAGCATCACGTTTCAGCTTGGAGACATTGGTTAAATTGGCAAGCAATGAAAGAGCAATTGGTTAAAAATGGTTTAAAACCATTGGCCTTTGAGCTGCTACAGACTCCATTAGCGTTGGATGAGGCATTAAAGCGCTTAAATATCAATATAGCGAGACACTGGATTACCCATCAATTTAGCCAGCACCCGGAACTCAATCAGTTCAACAGTCAACTACATGAACAAAAGGTAAAATCTTTTGCACAGCAAGATAAACAGCATCAGCTTGCTGCAAGTCAGGAAATTATCCATCGATGGAATGGTATTTTTACTGAGCAGAATCAATATAAAGGGCAATGGACAGTACTAAACAAAGAATTAGGCAAAAAACGCCGTCATATTCCTGTTCGCGAATTGATGCGTCAAATTCCAGATGTCTTGGTCGGTTTAAAGCCATGTTTATTAATGAGCCCTTTATCTGTTGCTCAATATCTGGATACAGAGGCAAAATTTGATGTGGTGATTTTTGATGAAGCATCCCAGATTCCGGTATGGGATGCGATTGGTGCATTGGCCAGAGGTAAGCAGTCGATTGTGGTGGGAGATAATAAGCAAATGCCACCGACAAGTTTCTTTGGTAAAGGCGATTCTGAAGAAGAGGTTGATGAAGAAGTTACTGAAGACTTGGAAAGTATTCTGGATGAATGCCTTGCTGCCCAATTGCCTGAGCTGGCTTTAAATTGGCATTATCGTAGCCGTTATGAAAGCCTTATTCAATTTAGTAATCAAAAATATTACAAAGGGGGGTTATTCACGTTCCCTGCGCCTGTCGCCAAGGATACCGCTGTAAAATTACATATGGTTGAGGGTGTTTACGATAAAGGTGATACAAGAACCAACAGCAATGAAGCAAAAGCGATTGTAGAGTTCATTGTTCAACATTTACAGTCACAGTTAGGGCAAGAGAATCCTTTGACCTTGGGTGTTGTAACTTTCAATATGACTCAACAGAAACTGATCGAAGACTTGCTAGACAATGAATTGGCACATCAGCCTGAACTAGAAAGTTTAAGTAAAGCCGGTATTGAACCCTTATTCGTGAAAAACTTGGAAAATGTACAAGGCGATGAGCGAGATATTATTGTTTTTTCAATTACATATGCCAAAGATCAGAATGGTCGTTTATCAATGAATTTTGGTGCACTGAATCGGCAAGGTGGACAACGCCGTCTAAACGTTGCGATTACTCGTGCACGGCAAGGTTTACATGTTTTTTCTGCCCTAAGTCCAGAAGAAATTAATTTAGCACGTACCAATAGCGAAGGTGTTCGGGATTTAAAAGACTTTTTGATATTTGCCAGAAGTGGTCAATTACACCTGAATTATGTCGATCAAGCGAAAAAGCAAGCTAAAAAAGAACTTGTACAATATTTACAAACCATGTTGGAAAAACGCGGTTGGAATGTCGATATAGAGATCGGTCAAGGTGATAGCTGTGTAGACTTAGCGATAAAAGATGATCTAAATTCGGGTTGTTATATTGCGGGTATTCTTGTCGATGGTGAAAACTATGCCAAAGCAGCGACTGCAAGAGATCGAGATCAGCTCAGACCAATGGTATTAAAAGGCACTGTATTTTGCAAGACAAGCCTCACAGACTTGCGTAAAATCATTATACGCAAGTCGAGAAGTGTTCGGATTTCGCATAACTCTATGTTATGTTCCTTGGGATACACTTGACAGCGATTCAGTTAAAGCTGTCAAGTGCGGTGCGATCTGAC
>NZ_BBTF01000104.1:0-3437 GCF_000876115.1 Acinetobacter sp. NBRC 110496 | reverse complement strand
TGCAAATCCAGCCGACAGCAGCTCTAACGCCACTGGAATGCGTTTAGGTGCACCAGGAGCAAGAGCTTCAATTTCAACTAAATCACCAGCTTTAAGCGGTATTTCTGATTTTTCTGACATCTCAAGACCGGTGAAAGAATATATATACCAATTCTATTTCTTGCATGTCTGATGATCAATCAAAAAATAAAAACCAGTAGGCATGCCACTTGCCTACTGGTCGTATTGGAAGTTCAAAATTGACTTAGATCTTAGAAAAACTCAAGTGATATAAGGCTGTTGCGCGTACTAAATTTTGACGCGGTGATTTTGGTTTCCAAGCCTGGTCAGACCATGGCCAGAGATCAGGAACCGACTCACTTGTATATGCAGATGGTTTAGAGGGAATTCATCGCATAAACAGATTGAGCATTTAATAGCGTTGAATGTTAAATATCTACGGCAAACTGCTTTCAGATTCATGAATTGGGTTTGTTCAAAAACAGCGTTATTAATTAAAAACTAAAACGCCTTTCCACATGTACAAAACCAGTAGAATAAAACCAATAAGAATATGCACTTCGATAATGACTATTAGCCAGCTTCTGCACATATTGAATAAATACTTAAAGAACGATGGCTCTTGGTGTTTATATTCGTTTTCTTCTTCGTAGTCATCTGTATTGACATGGTTCCAAAACGGTTTCTCTTTGGTTTTACACGGGTTGTCATTATCAGATTTAGACAAAATTTTTACCTTTTATAACCTAACCAATTAGATAATTATATTAAATCTATTAGCCACAAAAACTTTATCAAAAAACTTTTTTTCGTTAATTTATTTGTTTAATGCACTGATCAAATTAAATGTGAGTGACTTGGACCTATCTAATCGTATGAAACTGAGTGTTACTGAAGTTGGACATCTATATTCACTTGAATACACAACCAAGATTGAAGTGCTGGAAGAAGCATTTTTAGCATTAGGACTTTGGATCTTCAGGTTATTTAATTAACTTCTACCCTTTTGACCTAGCCTAGCTAGGTTTTTTTTTGAAAAAATTTTAAAGCCCAAACAGTCTTTAAAATGAATACATCAAGCTCATTGCTTAAAACCTGGAGTATTCAAGATGTATCTACGCTACACGATGTTTAAAACAGATGGAGAAAAAGTCCTTAGTTCGCACGGCATTGGGTTAAGCAACTGCTTTATTTACCATGCAGCGGAAATACTCTACAAAGAGGTTCAAAATTCTGCATCTTTTGACCGTTACATTGAGAGATTATCAAAGTGTAATACGATCAAATACAACCACGAACGACACGGCGACAAAGCACGTATTGTCTATTTTGCACCTGAAGATCTAACGCGTGTCTCTTACAGTACAACATATAGCGAACGGGTTGAAAATGCCAATATCGATAGCTTTGACTTGATTACCCTGTACGCTGAGTACAAAACTATTTTTAGTTGTATCTATTTTGATATATCAACGAATACCTGGTCTGTACGTACATACACTGATGTATTAACATCAATGGGCATGTTAAAGCCACCAGTAGCACAGTTAGCATTTGCAATATAAGAGCCCCTGAAAAGTCTTATACCCACCTAGCATTGACCAATCAATGCTAGGTTTTTTTTACGATGCAATTTGATATTCCATTTCATGTTTAAAGTTTGCTTTGACAAGTGCATGGGATAGATCTGGAGGTACTGAGTTACCTACCATTCTGTATTGCTCAGTTTTCGTCAGCTTAATTTTTTGGTTATTTTCATCTACACCATGAGTAAAGATGTAATTGCTTGGAAAGCCCTGAGCCTTATACAACTCAAATGGTTGAATCATCCTAAAACCAATGTCTTCAATATAATAATGTTCATTATTGATTTCGATTAAGCCGAAACGTTCAAACAAGTCATTCTTAAAGTTGAATTGCCCGGTAAATTTCAAAAGTAGCGCACGTACTTCCGCAAACTGATTCACGGTCGTTAACGTGTGAAATGGTTCTGATAGCTCTTGGCCAGTGCACCCCTTTTTCATTTTAGATAGGTGACACACGTATAGCGCATGTGTACCGCCTTTTGTTTCTGCTGTAATTGTACGTAATGGCTCATTTATTGGCATGGATCTACGACTTGAACCATTGGCACACTCAGTAAGAATTGGCGCCACATTGTCCACGATGTAAGGTTTTGGGTTGTGAACGATATATTTTAAAATCCCCCTCACAATTCGCTCTAATGTAGCTGGTGCTAAAGGTTTTTTACGCTTGAATATGCTTAAACATTCATAATTAAGGTCCACACATTGAGCAGCTGTCTTCCATGGTTGTTTTTTCGTTTTTTGAGGTGCAAAAAAGTCAAATTCAGCATGTGTGGGTTCTGGCCAGACGATCGGTAAATTGTCACGCCGAGCAATTAAGAAAAATCTATTTCTCAATGTCGGTGCACCATAGTCGCATGCTCGTAGTTCACGATATTCGACCGTGTACCCTTGGTACCTGAGCGCATTCACGAAACAGTTAAACGTTCGCCCTTTCCGCTTTAAAATCGGTTTACCGTTCTTATCCAAATCACCCCATTCAACAAACTCAACCACGTTTTCAAGCATGATGATTCGTGGTCGAACTGTTGCAGCCCACCTTAAAGCAATCCAAGCTAAACCGCGGATCTTCTTGTTTAACGGCTTGCCACCTTTCGCACGGCTATGATGTTTACAGTCTGGACTAAGCCAAACCAAGCCAACAGGTTGATTGCCCGTAATCTTTACAGGGTTAACATCCCAAACACTCTCGCAGTAGTGCTTTGTTTTTGGATGATTGATGCGATGCATGGCCAAGGCTTTCGGATCATGATTAATTGCAATATCAATCGGTCTACCGAACGCACGTTCTAAACCAGTTGATGTACCGCCACCGCCAGCAAAGTTATCAACGATTAATTCATGTGGAAGCAAGTTATACATAGAAATTCCCTCTAACAAATGCCCCTTTATGGCTTAGATCTCTTAATTCATGCGGTACATCTTCTGGAGACAGATACCTATAAGCATGAATAACCTTGCTCAGATTCATACAGCCACCCCCATGCTTTCAACGGCACTTTCTAATGTTTGATGTGCTGAATAATCATCACAGTCGTAATAATCGTCATCGATCAAATTAGAGATGTCGTAGTCACTCAAACCGCTATTTAAACAGCGACTCAAAAGCTCAGGATCTAAACGATCATACTTGTTGCAAATCGTCATTAACGAATTGCTATGTGCGTTGTTTGCCGTGAAAAATGAGTATGCAAAACCTTCAGGCGTTACGCTTCTAGCATTCTTAGTCGCAATACTATTGCCACCGTATAGGCGGTGCATTTTAGAGCCCTCAACAGGTTCAACAGGTGCAATTGGTAGGTCGGCATTGAAACGGCCCCACAATAATGTTTTCTTTGTGTATGTATCACC
>NZ_BBTF01000105.1:0-3267 GCF_000876115.1 Acinetobacter sp. NBRC 110496 | reverse complement strand
CATCACATCATCCAGATTTTGGTATTTACGTTGTTCCCAAACTTTAACCGCCGAACGTTTACGCCCTGGCCCGCCAATACGAACACCTTCTGGATGATCACCAAAAGCGCCGAATGGCGAGGTTCCTCCGGTACCAATCATGCGATTGCCACCCTGATGTTTTTTATGCTGTTCACGTAAGCGTTCTTCCAGCATTTTCATCAGCTCTTCGAGAGAACCTGCCTTTTGTAGCTCAGCACGTTGTTCAGGCGTAAGGTGTTTTTCTAACAGCTCAAGATCAAACCAGTCTTTCGGTAACTTGTGAACTTGTTTTAGCAATTCATCCAAATCAAAAGTTTCGATACCATCAAAATAATCTTTCATGGCACGATCGAACTTGTCAAAAAAACGCTCATCTTTGACTAAAACAGTTTTAGCCAATTGATAAAACTGTTCCTGATCTGCAAACACAAGACCTGAAGCGACCGCCTGATTAAGATCAATGAGCTCACGTGTTGTTACAGGCACGCCATATTTGCGTAAGGTGTAAAACAGTCGCACAAACATTTTTAAACACTCTTAGCGGCGTGACATAAAGGCTAAACGTTCAAGCAATTGCACATCTTGTTCATTTTTAATCAAAGCACCATACAATGGTGGGATCGCTTTTGATTTATCGTGATTGCGCAATACATCTTCTGGCATATCATCGGCCATCAACAGGCTTAACCAGTCTATCAACTCTGATGTTGAAGGTGGTTTCTTCAAATTCGGGATTTCACGTAATTTAAAGAACACCTGCAATGCTTCACTGACCAAGGTATTTGAAATATTCGGGAAATGTACTGCAATGATGTCACGCATGGTTGCATCATCTGGGAATTCAATATAATGGAAGAAACAACGACGCAAGAATGCATCTGGCAGTTCCTTCTCATTATTCGAGGTAATAATCACGATTGGGCGTTGTGTTGCAGTAATAGTCTCGCCTGTCTCATAAACATAAAACGACATTTTATCGAGTTCATGCAATAAGTCGTTTGGAAACTCAATATCCGCCTTGTCGATTTCATCAATCAACAGTACACAACGTTCTTCACTGGTAAATGCTTCCCACAATTTACCCGGTTTAATATAGTTTTTAATGTCGTAGACACGATCATCACCTAACTGGCTGTCACGCAAGCGTGATACTGCATCATATTCATACAGACCTTGCTGGGCTTTAGTGGTTGACTTGATATGCCAAGTAATCAGCTTCAAACCTAAACTTTCAGCCACTTGCTCTGCAAGCAATGTTTTACCTGTACCGGGCTCACCTTTTACCAATAATGGTTTCTGCAAAGCGCGGGCAGCTTTCACTGCAAGCTTTAAGCTATCAGTTGCAATATATTGATCTGTACCAGTGAAGTGTTGTGTATCAGCAGACATTTAAAAACCTTATTTTTCTGTATTTAACGTTGTATCTAAACTGAACGTGCAGTTTTATTTGCAGTATATTTCGACCAGCAGAAACCGATCAATAAACCCGTACCAATGACAAATAAAATCAATGATAAGTTTGACCAGATTAAGACATGCTCTTTAGTAAGTACACCAAAAAGCAAACCAAAAATCGCTGGTGCTAAGGCCGAGTTTGGACCTTCTGAAATAGTTGGTGTTGCAAGAACGGCAAAAGCCACAATCCAGAGGATGCCACCAATTGGATTCGGTAGGCGTGACATCAAACGATACCAGCACCACAATGCAATTAATGTCCCTGTAACATAAACAATGATCGCAACATTTTCTTCAGGAAACTGATCCAGTACTGAAAGAATATTCGACCAAATCGCTGTTAAAGTCTCAAGCACCGCGTAAGCCCTCAGGTTCTACCGCGTTTGGATTGATTAACCCTTCTGGTGGCATCTGAATAAAAAAGCCCTTGGTATTTAGGGAGTCTAAAACATGTAAAACGTTAGCACGTGCAAGTTTACGCTCATTATGAAGTTCTAAATGCATCACAAAAGTAGCTTTGCCGAATGCTTGTAAAACTGTTTCTGGAACACCTTCAAATGGGTTTTCTTGTTCCTTGTCATCAGGATAATTTGGACGAGCAATGTACATATACATTTCATCTTTTTTGCTCGATCTATAAATATCGCAGTGCATATTGACTCACATCTATTAACAATCAGACACAGCATACATGAAAATAAAAATGGATACATTAACGATTGTTAACGCTAGAGTCGTCTTTTTTCCAGATTCACAATACAACCTATTTCAGAGTATTCGCGCAGAGTGTCATAATCAAGCCATGATTTTTCAATGGCACAGCTATGCAACAAAACAAATATGATGATCCACACTTCTTTACTGAATACTCAAAAATGCCTCGCTCAGTGCACGGCCTAAATGCTGCTGGTGAGTGGTCCACATTTAAAACACATATGCCCCAGTTAAAGAATAAAAAGGTTTTAGACTTAGGTTGTGGCTATGGCTGGCATTGTCAGTTTGCTGCTGAACAAGGTGCTCGTTCAGTGATCGGAATTGATTTATCCATTAAAATGCTTGAAAAAGCACGTCTGTTAACATCAGCCCAAAACGTGGATTATCAACATACCGCAATTGAGGACTTTGCAGCAGATACAGCGAGCTTTGACGTCATAATCAGTTCTCTTGCTTTGCACTACATCGAAGATATTAAGCCTGTGTTTGCCAAGGCTGCATCCTTATTAACGTCTCAAGGCGAACTGTACTATTCGGTTGAGCATCCTATTTTCACAGCCTGTGAGCAACAAGATTGGTACTATGATGCAGAGCAACAGCCGATGCACTGGCCTGTTGACCACTATTTCGAACAAGGCAAAAGAGAAACCCATTTTTTAGATGCAAAAGTTGTGAAATATCACAGAACGCTTGAAACCTATATTACAGCCTTATTAACTGCAGGTTTTGAAATTACAGCAGTGATTGAACCAACACCACCTAAAGAAATGGTTGAAAGGCTAAGTTGGCAGAATGAATTAAGACGCCCCATGATGCTCATCATCAAAGCCAAAAAAAAGAGCTAATTACTTAGCTCTTTGATTTTCTAACGTGCAATTTTCATTTGCATCGCTAAATATTCAATATCTTCTTTTAACAACGCAATCAAAGGTTGTGTCAGAATGTCATAACGCCATCCCATTAAATAAGACGGTAAAGATTGCTCATCTAAATGAAAGACCACATGTTCATAAATGGCATTCATCCATTTCTTACGCAATAACACTTCTTTCGGAATACCAGTTTGTAAAACCACTC
>NZ_BBTF01000106.1:0-3148 GCF_000876115.1 Acinetobacter sp. NBRC 110496 | reverse complement strand
ATTAACGGATTAGTTAATTGAGTCGGTATTGTAACTAGATTTCACACTAAATCAAGTTATGTATTGAATTTATCTTGAATACAACAACTGTTTGGGTGTTGTATAGTCAAGCCTCACGAGCAATTAGTATTGGTCAGCTTCACACGTCACCGTGCTTCCACACCCAACCTATCAACGTCCTAGTCTCGAACGGCTCTTTAGAGGAATAAATTCCTAGGGAAATCTTATCTTGAGGTAGGCTTCCCGCTTAGATGCTTTCAGCGGTTATCCCTTCCGAACATAGCTACCCGGCGATGCGACTGGCGTCACAACCGGTACACCAGAGGTTCGTCCACTCTGGTCCTCTCGTACTAGGAGCAGATCCTCTCAAATTTCCAGCGCCCACGGTAGATAGGGACCGAACTGTCTCACGACGTTCTAAACCCAGCTCGCGTACCTCTTTAAATGGCGAACAGCCATACCCTTGGGACCTGCTTCAGCCCCAGGATGAGATGAGCCGACATCGAGGTGCCAAACACCGCCGTCGATATGAACTCTTGGGCGGTATCAGCCTGTTATCCCCAGAGTACCTTTTATCCGTTGAGCGATGGCCCTTCCATACAGAACCACCGGATCACTAAGACCTACTTTCGTACCTGCTCGACTTGTGGGTCTCGCAGTTAAGCGCGCTTTTGCCTTTATACTCTACGCGTGATTTCCGACCACGCTGAGCGCACCTTCGTACTCCTCCGTTACTCTTTAGGAGGAGACCGCCCCAGTCAAACTACCCACCAGACATGGTCCTCGCCCCGGATTACGGGGCAGAGTTAGAACCTCAACATTACCAGGGTGGTATTTCAAGGACGGCTCCATTAGAACTAGCGTTCTAACTTCAAAGCCTCCCACCTATCCTACACAAGTAAGGTCAAAGTTCAATGTCAAGCTGCAGTAAAGGTTCACGGGGTCTTTCCGTCTAGCCGCGGGTACACTGCATCTTCACAGCGATTTCGATTTCACTGAGCCTCTGCTGGAGACAGCGCCGCCATCATTATGCCATTCGTGCAGGTCGGAACTTACCCGACAAGGAATTTCGCTACCTTAGGACCGTTATAGTTACGGCCGCCGTTTACTGGGGCTTCGATCAAGAGCTTCGCTTACGCTAACCCCATCAATTAACCTTCCAGCACCGGGCAGGCATCACACCCTATACGTCCACTTTCGTGTTTGCAGAGTGCTATGTTTTTAATAAACAGTTGCAGCGGCCTGGTTTCTGTGGCTGCCAATAGCTCAGGGAGCAAGTCCCATCACCGTCAGCAGCGTACCTTCTCCCGAAGTTACGGTACCATTTTGCCTAGTTCCTTCAGCAGAGTTCTCTCAAGCGCTTTGGTCTACTCGACCTGACCACCTGTGTCGGTTTCGGGTACGATTCCTGTGTAACTGAAGCTTAGAGACTTTTCCTGGAAGCATGGTATCAGCCACTTCACTGTACAAGTACAGCTTGCTATCAGCTCTCAGCATAGAGCACCCCGGATTTGCCTAAGATGCATGCCTACTGCCTTCCACCTGGACAACCAACGCCAGGCTGACTTAACCTTCTCCGTCCTCTCATCGCATTACACAGAAGTATTGGAATATTAACCAATTTCCCATCGACTACGCCTCTCGGCCTCGCCTTAGGGGTCGACTCACCCAGCCCCGATTAACGTTGGACTGGAACCCTTGGTCTTTCAGCGAACGGGTTTTTCACCCGTTTTGTCGTTACTCACGTCAGCATTCGCACTTCTGATACCTCCAGCATACTTCTCAATACACCTTCATCGGCTTACAGAACGCTCCCCTACCACTTGACTTAAAGTCAAATCCGCAGCTTCGGCACATAGTTTTAGCCCCGTTACATCTTCCGCGCAGGCCGACTCGACTAGTGAGCTATTACGCTTTCTTTAAAGGGTGGCTGCTTCTAAGCCAACCTCCTAGCTGTCTATGCCTTCCCACATCGTTTCCCACTTAACTATGATTTTGGGGCCTTAGCTGGCGGTCTGGATTGTTTTCCTCTTGACTACGGACGTTAGCACCCGCAGTCTGTCTCCCGGATAGTACTCATTGGTATTCGGAGTTTGCATCGGTTTGGTAAGTCGGGATGACCCCCTAGCCGAAACAGTGCTCTACCCCCAATGGTATTCGTCCGAGGCGCTACCTAAATAGCTTTCGGGGAGAACCAGCTATCACCAGGCTTGATTAGCCTTTCACCCCTATCCACAAGTCATCCCCTGGCTTTTCAACGACAGTGGGTTCGGTCCTCCAGTTAGTGTTACCCAACCTTCAACCTGCTCATGGATAGATCGCCTGGTTTCGGGTCTATACCCAGCAACTAAACGCCCTATTAAGACTCGATTTCTCTACGGCTCCCCTATGCGGTTAACCTTGCTACTGAATATAAGTCGCTGACCCATTATACAAAAGGTACGCAGTCACCGAACTAGTCGGCTCCCACTGCTTGTATGCATGCGGTTTCAGGATCTATTTCACTCCCCTCACAGGGGTTCTTTTCGCCTTTCCCTCACGGTACTGGTTCACTATCGGTCAGTCAGGAGTATTTAGCCTTGGAGGATGGTCCCCCCATATTCAGACAAGGTTTCACGTGCCTCGCCCTACTCGTCATCATTGTGTGTGCCCTTTCGTGTACGGGAATATCACCCTCTACGTTCGCACTTCCCAGAGCGTTCCACTAGAACACACACAACTTAATGGGCTGCTCCCCGTTCGCTCGCCGCTACTAAGGGAATCTCAATTGATTTCTTTTCCTAAGGGTACTGAGATGTTTCACTTCCCCTCGTTCGCTTCATAAGCCTATGTATTCAGCTTATGATACCCGCCTTATAGCGGGTGGGTTCCCCCATTCAGAAATCTCCGGATCAAAGGATATTTGCCGCCTCCCCGGAGCTTTTCGCAGGCTATCACGTCTTTCATCGCCTCTGACTGCCAAGGCATCCACCACATGCACTTAATTACTTGACTATACAACCCCAAACAGTCGCTAACACATACAAGTGAGTGTTATCGTTGCAAACTTAATTGCTACTGATTCGTTGTCTGTGCATTTAAGCACTGTACAGCTTCAATCTAAATTCATATACCAAAACGCTTGATTCAGTGTTTTTGCTAGTTCTCA
>NZ_BBTF01000107.1:0-2931 GCF_000876115.1 Acinetobacter sp. NBRC 110496 | reverse complement strand
GCTGGAAACTAAAAGTAAGGCACCGAGGACAATTGCAATATCAGCCAGGTTGAAGGCCGGCCAATGCCAGTCTCGCCAATAGAAATCAAAGGAATCCACAACATAGCCGCGAAAGACCCGGTCAATCAGGTTGCCCATGGCGCCACCGAGGATAAGACTGTAAGCGATGGCTTCTCCTTTATGACGATTTTCAAGGATCAGCTTGATCAGAAAAATCGAGACCACTACCGCGATTCCGATAAAAAAGTAGCGCTGCCAGCCTCCACCATTCGCAAAAAGACTGAATGCGGCACCGGTATTCCATACGTGTACCCAGTTAAAGAATGAGGTCACTGAAATAGACTCGCCATATGCCATTGATTGTTGCACCAGCCATTTTATGGCCTGATCAGACGCTGCCAGCAGGCCCGATATGGACAACAGAGCGTACGGTGACAGATGTTTGCCAAAAATGGACATTGCTTAATCCTTGAGCGCCAGAATGCGTCTAGCACCGTTAAGTACAATTACCCCCGCGATGGTGCCGATAATCAGATCCGGATAATTGGACCCGGTCCACGCGACCAGAGCGCCGGCGGTGATGACCCCCAGGTTGATCACCACGTCGTTGGCCGAGAATATCCAGCTTGCCTTCATGTGCGCCCCGCCCTCCCGATGTTTGGATATGAGCAGCAGACAACTGGTATTGGCAATCAATGCGACGAATGCGATAGCCATCATCACCAGCGATTCAGGCTCACTACCGAATACAAAGCGTCTCACCACCTCTATGAGTACGCCCACAGCCAAGATCAGTTGCAGTACACCAGCAAGATGCGCGGCACGTACCTGCATTTTCACGCTATGTCCAACCGCATAAAGGGCAAGCCCGTACACCGCCGCATCGGCAAAATTGTCCAGGGATTCTCCAATCAGGCCAGTGGACCGGGCGATCAGACCGGCAGTCATTTCCACCACGAACAGAAGTGCATTGATGCCGAGCAACCAGCGCAGGGTCCCGGATTCTTGCTTAGCAGAAGCTGCCGAAAACTCGGCGGCCTTGATGGTCTCCGGATTTGCAGCGACGGTTTCCTGAAGCGAGGCGCCTAGCCCCAAGGTCTTCAGTTTCGAGGTGACGGGCTCGACCTCACCGTCATGCACGACCTTCAACCGGCGGTTCGACAAGTCGAAGGACAGTGCCCGAATCCCCTCAACGCCGTTCAGGGCCAGGCGAATCATGCGCTCTTCTGATGGACAGTCCATCTTCGGCACGGCATAAACACTGACCCATTCCCCCGACGCATCGGAGGAGGCCTGCATATCGGTATCCGACGCAGGCCTTGCATGGTCGCCACAGGGGCCTCCGCAGTTTTTACTCATGATATGACTCCACTTGAATGTGATCGGGTTTTCATTTAAAACTATATAGTAGCTATAATGTCAATAGCGTAGAGAATCCGTTGCGGAGGAACCCGATGCGTATTGGTCAGTTGGCACAGTCAGTAGGGGTAGATACACAGACGATCCGCTTCTACGAACGGCAGGGCTTGTTGCCGCCGCCTGGTCGGCAGGAGAACGGTTACCGTGTCTATACCGAGAAACACGTTGAGCGGCTGGCCTTTATTCGTCGCTGCCGCATCCTGGATCTGTCACTGGCAGAAATTCACGAACTAAAGCGCTATCAGGACGACCCTCATCAGTCCTGTACCGCTGTCAATGCCTTGCTCGATGATCACATCTCTCATGTGCGCTCGCAGATAAACCGCTCTACAGGCGCTTGAGAAACAACTCGTTTCACTAAGAGCGCGTTGCAACGATGACCGGGAAGTTAAGGCGTGTGGGGTTCTTGCTGGAATTAGCGAGGGAAGCATGCATCAGCAGTAGGTTGGAGTGCCAACCAGATAATCCGATGAGATGCCGGTTTGCCTCACTCTCATGCAAAGGTAAGATCAACCATTTAATCCGCTTACCCTATTTTTTTTTGCTTTCACCTTATCCAAAATTCACCACCCCATAATTGAAAATATTTTGAATTATAAGCCCTTAGGGTGCTCATAATCCATAAATCAATTTCGAAGTTCTTTGTTGCATAAAGCCTTTAAAGATTGAGTTTTCCTAAGCAACTCAAATTTAAGTTACAACTCGGGTATTAGGTCGGCCTAATTCCATAAATCTGTTGAGGACTGCTACGCGAGCATGAATTTCACTCATCTGACTAGGAAAGCTTCTTGCCATTAATTTATCGCCTAATAATTTGATGCAGTGCATCTTTGTTTCGACCAAACTTCGGCGATGATAGCCTGACCATTTTTTCCATAGTGTTCTACCTAGCAGGGTTTTAGTATCTATACCAATATGAAGTTTACGCCATTGGCGACGATATTTCGGCTAATGCTTTTTACGTTTCCATTCACCTTCACCTAAGAACTTCAAATCCGTGGAATCAACGAGTAGATGCAGTCCATTGCAACTCTTTTCATAGCTAATTTGAATATCAATATGCTTTTGTCTTCTGCGAATGGTTGAATAATCCAGAGCTGTCCAATCTAATCCGCAAAGTTTAATCAAGCTTTGGACAAAGCCAGTCACCATGCATACAGAAAGACGAAATAAGGATTTAATCATGAGATAGCACTGAATGGCTATGTCAGAATAAGTTTGATTTCGACCATGTTTTCCTTGTGACTGCGAATATCATTGAATCTTAGTATCAAACCAAATTGTAAAATTACCATGATTGATCAAAGCATGATTGTAGGATGACCAATTCGGTGTACGATAAATTTAGGTGTAGGCTATTGCTGTATAAGACCTTATCGGTAGGTTTGCGCAACAAGGCCTCAAAATCCCACCTTAAAATGCAAATAGCAAAAAAACTCTACCATTCGATTGATTTCATTTTAGAAGTAATGAAATTAGTATCTGTTTGTAATGATATTTTATAAAATTCAA
>NZ_BBTF01000108.1:0-2910 GCF_000876115.1 Acinetobacter sp. NBRC 110496 | reverse complement strand
ATATTTTTTATTTAGTATCAATATATTGTAAGTAATTAGCCCATGATTTTTATTGACTTGAATGCCTCAATTCATGGCATAAACGGGCGCATTCATTGTTCAAGGTCAATTTTGAGAGAATAAAGCATATTTTTACGAAAAAACGTATTATTTCTATTTAAATGATAAAAATCATTATATTGTGAATTTAAGGACGTAATGATTATAAAAAAATGTGTTATTATTTGGTGCATTAGTCACTATAATTATGCATTTTTGCCTAGAATCTTGATGGCAAGCACTCAATTAATAATAATTCTCAATAATTGGTTATCATAAGCAATTAAACCGACTTTTTTGAATCAGAGCTTAATTTATATAACTTAAGTTAGATGTCGCCATTCTCCAGACTATTTAAATTACATTTATCTTATGTGATTGAGTTTATATTGGAGAAGACTATGGAACTGATTCGTTTACCAAATACCGCAACTGGTGATGACATTGCAAAAGCATTGAGAGAGCATGGTCATTGTATCATTGAAAACCTAGTTTCTCCTGAGATTATGGATCGTATTGCCGAAGAAACGCATGAATATGTTTATTCAAGTCCATATGGCGAAGATGTATTTTTGGGTAAAAAGACCCA
Source organism: Acinetobacter sp. NBRC 110496 (assembly GCF_000876115.1). Lineage (NCBI taxonomy): Bacteria > Pseudomonadati > Pseudomonadota > Gammaproteobacteria > Moraxellales > Moraxellaceae > Acinetobacter > Acinetobacter sp. NBRC 110496. The sequence continues at coordinate 2,282 of NZ_BBTF01000108.1, read as the reverse complement.
ACGTACTGGTTCTTTGGTGGCTCGTTCAAAAACTGCACGTGAAGAAATCATTACTCATCCATTAATGCTGGATGCGGCAAAAAAACATTTGCATAAAGCGTCTACGATTCAATTGCAATTAACCCAAATCATTACAGTTAATCCAGGTGCTCCAGCACAAGTATTGCATCAAGATCAATTGACTTGGGACTTTTTTGATTTTCCAGATGATTATGAACCACAGTTCAATACACTTTGGGCAATGACTGAATATACAGAAGAAAACGGTGCAACTCGTGTCGTACCAAACAGTATGTATATTGGTGCACGTCAAAAATTTACGCAAGATCAAACGATTGCTGCGGAAATGAGCAAAGGTTCTGTTCTAGTGTATACAGGTAAAATTTACCATGGTGCTGGTGTGAATAATACCGATAAAATTCGTCAAGCAATTAATGTGAACTATTGTGCAGGTTGGTTAAGACAGGAAGAAAACCAATATTTGGCAACGCCACCAGAAATAGCACAAACACTTGATGATGAATTGCTTAAATTGATGGGTTATCAATGTGCTTGCTTTGCATTGGGTTATGTACGTGATTTTGAAGATCCTTTGGATGTATTCAGGGGTAAAGCTGAGCGTCGTTCTGCGGGGTTAAACCTTGTGGTTGATACAGGTAATGACATCATCAAGGAATATGCTGTGGAAGTAGGGGATCGCACATGAAATTAAGTACACCAGATTTGGATTACTTCAAGCAAGATGTTTTTGATCTGTTTGCGTTCAGTCAAATAATAGAGGTCGGTAATACGGTATATCTTTCGGGCATTGCACCACTTAAAGGTGGCTTGGCGGATTTATCGCTGGTCGGAAGTACTGTTGCGGATCAATTAGATTTTGTTCTAAGTATTGCTAGTAAAAGTCTAAACAGTATTGGATTAGATTTTGGCAATATTGCAACGTGGACGATTTATACGACTGATATCGCTGAATTTACAAGCCAATCCAGTGATATTCTGAAAAAATATCTTGGCTCACATCAACCTGCATGTACTTTGGTTGAAATCAGTAAATTGATTCATCCAGAGCAATTGCTTGAAATTACGATTACAGCTGTTAAAGCATCATAAATCATATGATGGTTGCTTGATTTGGACCCAATCAAGCAGCCTCCTTTTGGGAGAATACTTCATGTTTGAGCATCCACCGACATTGCGACTGGTTGTGGTTTCTGGCGGATTTGGCATGCAATCCAAAACCGAAACATTGGTGCAAACGATTGCCGATGAAATTGCCAAACGACTTTCAGTTGAATTGGAATTTGTTAAATTTAGTGAAATTGGTGGCTTTATTGGTCAAACATTTGATCGTAAGCAATTACCTGAACATGTGCAAATAGCGTTGCATACAGTAGAAACGGCTGATGCCTTAATTGTGGGAACACCTGTTTACCGTGCGTCTTACCCTGGATTATTCAAGCACTTTTTTGATCTGATAGAGCAATTTGCTTTGGTGAATGTTCCTGTCATCCTTGCTGCATCTGGTGGCAGTGAAAGACATTCACTGGTGATTGAACATCAATTAAGACCTTTGTTTAGTTTTTTTCAAACTCAAACAATGTCATTGGGTGTGTATGCGACAGACAAGGATTTTTCCAGTGATTATAGGATTATTAATCATGAATTGTTAGAGCGTATTAGCTTGACAATCCAACGTGCCTTACCTATTTTACGAGCCATAAAATTAAGACATTTTATGAAAAACTAGACCGATTGCACAGATTCTTATATTAATTTAGGGACTTAAGAGATTTATTACAGAGTAGTTTAAGTGTGAAAATTGAGGTATAAATTACCATGCCGATGATTGAATGTATATCTTGCGAAGTGGTGCTACTCACTTTAAGATGCAAATACAACAAATTTTTGTCAATACCATTAAACTTACTAAGCCGCTTTTCGCATAGCCCCAGAATGATTTTATGTCATTAATATGACGTTCCCCACAAGCAAATTCATTGTTACCATGATCCACTCTCAAATGCTTGTCAAAAACAATATCAACTAAACGATCAAAACCTCTTCAGCCATCCGTATTGATTACTGAATCTAGGTCGATATGTCTACGGATAATCCCTTGAAGCGTGGCTTTGGAGCAATCAGTAACAATTTCTGTGTAGACATCCCCACCACGTATAAGTATTTCAAATACGATTTTTACCTTACGCAGCAGTGCTGCTCACTCCAGGACCTCTTTTACCTTTTACACGATGAGCACAAAAGTAGGATTTATCATCGACAGT
>NZ_BBTF01000109.1:0-2627 GCF_000876115.1 Acinetobacter sp. NBRC 110496 | reverse complement strand
GATTTAAAATCATCTTTAGAAGCTGTAAATGAGGAAACTGATACAGTAGAAGCTTGCAAAATTTTAAATAAAACTTTTGGAAGACAATTCCCTATCCCTGAAATACAAGAAGTGTCCGAACCAGTAGTACAAACTTATTACACTCAAGAAGGAAAATCTGCTTAGGAAAACTCAATGTTTTTTGATAACCCAAAGTTAGACAATATTGAAAAGCTATTAAGTGAACATGGAGCTCAAAATATCCATGTCACTTCTATTACTAAGGATTGGGTTAATCTAAAATTTGATTTTCTCATTAATACACAACAGGTTTGCCTTGGTCTAATTTTTCAAAATAGAGCTAATTGGACGATACCTCCCATTTTTAGAATATTGACACGACCAATGTCTGCCTTAGATCATGTGAGTCAAAGTGGGGAAATTTGTACTACGGATCATCAAGGTGAAAACTTTGAAGGCTATAGACATAAAGAACTTATTACTGAATTCTTTGAAAGGGCTATAGATATACTCAAGCAATCTTTTATTAATTTTCAATTAAACAACCGAGTAAGCTTGTATAACGAACTAGAAGGATATTTAGGCAGCACTCAAAATATAAATGAGGATGTAATATTACATTGCGACCCTACTTCTACATTTAATTTATATGGTTGGTTAAGAAAATCATCAAAAGGGAATCATCAAATATTAGAGCATATTGATGATGGCGATAGTTCTTACATAAACCACAACCAGCTCACAAAAGTAAAAATTCATAAGATATTATTAGAAGATGCTTCTGTTTTCCCCATACCAGATATAGGAGATTATTTTAATGAGGACTATTTTCTAAAAATTGTTAATACCCTCTCTAATGAGAACAAACGATCTTTGTTAAAACAAGGCAATCATTATGCCCTAGTGGGAATTCCAAATGAACATGGATTTGCTTATGTGATTTTTTATTATGCCATTTGGTATTCTTTCAAAGAAAAAGTATCCTTCAAAGGCTTTAAAGTCTCTTTAACACAAAGAGCGTGGATAGATTATTTATTAAATAGAACGGGGCAAGAGAAAAAAACAAGACATATAGCGATTATCGGATGTGGGGCTTTAGGCTCAAAGATTGCAGAGATATTAGCTCAAACAGGCGTAAATAAATTTTCTTTCATAGATCCAGAGCTTTTAAAAACAGATAATATTTATCGTCATTCTTTAGGTTTGCAGTATGTTAATACCTATAAATCTACTTCTTTAGCTAATAAGTTTTTAATAGAAAGGCCCGGATTAACTATTTTTCCATTCGTAAGCCATGGTGAAAGCTGGATAAAATCAAAAATTACTGAAGATATTGATACTATCATCATAGCAATTGGCCATACTCCTACTGAGATTTCTCTCGTAAAAACTATTTATGAAATAAGTGCAAACATTCAAGTAATAATAGGCTGGTTAGAACCTTATGATTTAGGTGGACATTTTATTTCTTTCAATAATAAACATGTAGGATGTTTAAACTGCTTATATTTTGATGAAAAATCAAATAAAAGTCTTACCCCTATGTATAAATATGTACAATCTGGACAGCTAATTGCTAAAAATATTACAGGGTGTGCTGGTGCATTTACCCCCTTCTCTTCTTTAAATTGCATGAAGCTAGCAAGCTATATTTCTGAATATGTCCTGAATCAACAATTAGGATTTGTTTCTATTTCTGGCGACAATCAGAATGCAAATAAAAATGGAATAATTACTACCCCTTTTTATAATTCAGTAAATAATTCAAATGGAATTAATATATTGAATTTAAAAGAAATTTATAAAGAAGTATGCCCATGTTGCAATACATAACTCAAGGGAGGATTAAATGTGACACACCTACAGGCCAAGTCTTTATTATTCAAGCAAATGTTTTAAAGAGTTTAAAGCAATTTATACAATTAGAATCAGATTCTCCAGAATCGGGTGGCATTCTAATTGGAAGAACAGACATAGAAACTAAAGCTAAAATCATTGAAAGCTTTACCTCTCCTATGGAAGGAGACTGTCAAACACGTATGTCTTTCTTTAGGTCAAAGTCCCACCAATATGCTTTAATACAAGCTTGGAACGAATCTAAAAAATTCTATAATTTTCAAGGCCTATGGCATACACATCCTGAAGATGTACCAACACCCTCTCCAACCGATTTAAGGGATATAGATACTGTTCTAAATGGCATTACCAATCTTAATGACCCAGTTTTATATTTAATAATCGGAAGAGTAAAAACTGGAATCTGGATTGGTAGAAAAAATTTTAAAATCAAACTGTTAGGTTATATTGAGTTAAATTGAAAATGCAACTAGACCCATCCCTAAGTTTACAGACTTCTTTATCAGCAATAGATGATTTATCAAATGCAAATAAATATATAGAAGAAATTTTAAAGCATATTTGTATAGATTCATTAGGTGTATTAGTTGATGAAGAACGTAAAAATATAATTTTTGTCTTATTGAAAAATAAAAGCCCTGAAAGTTTTTTCCGTATAATTCTCAATTATGATGATACTTTAACTTTTGTCCGAAGATTGCTTGCCAAAAAAATTTCCATTTATGCACGCTTTCTTCAAGGTCACATAATTGATGCCCACACTCTATGAT
>NZ_BBTF01000110.1:0-2582 GCF_000876115.1 Acinetobacter sp. NBRC 110496 | reverse complement strand
GGGGATACTTACACTAAGAAAACCTTATTATGGGGTAGATTTAATGCTGACCTACCTATTGCACCAGTAGAGCCTATAGAGGGATCTAAAATGCACAAGTTATATGGTGGGAAAAGCTTGGCCACTAAAAATGCTCGAAGTGTAACGCCTGTTGGTTTTGCATATTCATTCTTTATGGCCAATAACGCGCATGACCATAAACTGATGGCATTTTCAAACAAATATGACCGATTAGACCGGAATCTTTTAAAACTCGCTCTGAATTCAGGAGTTTCTGAATATGAAATTTCGTCTGCCATCGATGATGCTTACTATGATTATGATGATTTGGCAGCCATTGATTCTATAAATGAACTAATGCTTGCCTAAGTATTCATACAGTATTCGCGTACACGAATTTAGTGGCAAAAAGCCAAAAACTTGGAGTTTATATTATGTTTAATTTATTACCACACGAACTTATTGTTGATAATTTTGCCGGGGGTGGTGGAACATCAACCGGTTTAGAACGTGCATTTGGGAGACCGATTGATATTGCTATTAATCATGATCCTAAAGCTTTGGCGATGCACCGGGTAAATCATCCTCTTACAAAACATTATTGTGAAAGTGTTTGGGATGTAGATCCAGTTGAAATCACTGGTAATCAACCCGTTGGATTAGTCTGGTTGAGCCCAGACTGTAAACACCATTCCAAAGCTAAGGGAGGTAAACCTCTCAATAAAAACATTAGGGGATTGGCCTGGATTGCATTGCGCTGGGCAGCAAAGGTTCGACCTCGTGTAATAATGCTTGAAAATGTAACGGAGTTTGCAGAATGGGGTGACCTTGATAAAGATGGACGTCCATGCCCAAAGCGTAAGGGACGAACGTTTAATTGCTTTGTAAATGCATTGAAATATCAAGGATACTCAGTTGAATACAAAGAATTAAAAGCATGTGACTTCGGTTCACCAACTATACGAAATCGATTTTTCTTAATAGCTCGCCGTGATGGATTGCCAATCGTATGGCCAAAGGAAACCCATGGTAATCCTAATACCAGTCTTGTAAAAAAGGGACGTTTATTGCCATGGCGTACAGCTGCTGAATGCGTAGATCTAAGTTTTGATTGCCCTAGTATATTTAAAAGAAAAAAAGCACTGGCACCAGCTACGTTAGAGCGTATTGTTCGCGGTATTTTGAAATATATCGTTCATAATCCAGAGCCATATATCGTTGATGCAGCTGCTCCAATTCTTACAGAATGTGCAAATGGATCAAGTCGGAGATCAATGCCGATCGATGAGCCTTTGAGGACAATTACAGCTGAAACTAAAGGCGGTACCCACTCACTATATGTTTGTCACCTTTCAAAAATGAAAAATGGATGTACTGGCCAAGAGTTAAATGAACCTATGCATACACTCACAACAGTAAATCAATTTGCAGAGGTACGAGCTTTATTAACGAGATTTACTGAAGGGTTAAATTTCAAAAATGAACTTTTTGAAAAATTTGGAATCATTGAAATCAATGGTGAACGCTATTGTATTGAAGATATTGGCTTTAGAATGCTTCAACCATTTGAACTTTATAAGGCTCAAGGCTTTCCGCATGATTATATTTTCAGTTATGGACATGATGAAAATAACCAACAATTGAAGTTAACTAAACAAGACCAATATCGTATGGTCGGTAACTCAGTACCACCTGATTTATCTTATGCACTGGTTCTGGCCAACTTTACTCATGAACAGGAATATAGTCTGGCCTCATAAGGCTATTTGCATTCTATAAATTATGAGTTAAAAAAAGAGGTCCCTAATGACCTCTTTTTAAGCTAGATAATAAAATTAATAATTACACTTAAACCAATTTGCTTTACTGTCCCAAACCGTTCTACCAGCTTCAAGTGGGATCTGGTTGTACAACACATCACTTCCAGCTGAGATTCCATTTTGGGTATTTAAAAAGCCTTTGATATGGAACAGAGCCATTAATTATAAAGCAGGGGAATAAGTTTATCCTTGTCTGTGATCGTGGATTCCCATCGGATATTGAAGATCCGAGTATTTATAATTACTTGTCCAATTATATCCAATAGAAATCATTTTCTATAAAACAGAGTGTGTTTCCACACTCTGTTTTATACGGTATTTAGGTCCTTTAAAAGTTCAAAAGCATCCATTTCTTTAACGATGTTCAATAAATATTGCCTGTTGTTTAATAGCAATTCATCAAAGTGACGTATATCAACGATATTACTTAAATTATGTATTTTGAATTGATTTTTTGACATGTAATTAATGCATTCATCTTGATCAAAACATTTTGTTGCTGGAGATCCTGATTCACTTATGAAAATAATGCTGCTGTTCCACATAGATAAATAAAAATATCTGTAAATTTTATCATTTCGCGAAGAGTACCAGTCAGGAAGCATAATTTCACAAGAGTACTTAACATCACCTCCATGAGAATATTGATCCCAAAGTTCAATCATTTCAGAACGTTTTAATTTAGATGTCTCCAGTGCTAAAACTGTGTATTGAGAATCCCTACTTAACCCTAATTTAAAACACATATCTGCGTAATTAATC
>NZ_BBTF01000111.1:0-2542 GCF_000876115.1 Acinetobacter sp. NBRC 110496 | reverse complement strand
TGTATATTGAAATTTAAATTTGAGAAAGAGTAAAATTTATCCTTTGTAATATTGTTAACAATGTCCATATTTTTAATCTCAGAATCTTTAATATATTTGGGGGCTCTTAGGCCACCAAAGCGATTGTTTAGATCCTGAATATAGTTTAACTCACTCTCTTTTAAAAACCTTATAAAAGATGAGTAAAAAGTTTCTGAAGCTTCTACTGATTGGATATGTTGGTAAGAAAAATCAGAATTTGCATATTGTTTAAATAATTCTAAGATAGGATCTGAAGCAAATTTATTAAATACATAGATTCCTGCTATAACATTTCCTTGGGGAATTTGTGTAGCATCAAAAAGGATTGAAAAAGCCTTTGCTCCACGAAACACAAAACTTGCGACCCAATGAAATTTTGCATAATTTGTTGTTAAAAATTTAATTTTTTCTTGTTTTAACGTTTGTATCTCATCTTTAGTTATTTTTTCTTCTGGGTCATCAGGATCTTTTACTATAATTTTACTTGCAATAACAGTATCTTTAATACTTGAAATATCTAATAACTCAATATTATAACTAATAATATTATTGTTATTTACTTCAATGCCGCTTGTTTTCACCAAAGCTAAATAAATCTCTTTTATAAGTTTACAAGTATTGTATACATAGGTTACAGGTAATCTTACTTTTTTTCTTGCTGGAATGATCAAGCTGTCTGGAAATAAAATTTCGTTAGGTGGAAGCCATTTTCCATCTTCATCTTTTAACTGTAAAGCAAGACCCCATTGTTGTTCTTTGTTTAAAGATTCATTTATTAAAACTAACTCTAATGATTTATCAGTGATTTTATAAAAAGTGGCTCTTACAAATGGCCCTAAACGATCATCATGTAAATACAAGGCAATGGATTGCTCACTTTTCTCTCTATTAAACTTATAACCGAGTACAGTGACAGCATGCCCTGCTAATTGAGATAAACTACCATCATTTTCAATTTTATTGACATCTACCCCAAGAATTAAAGGTATTTTACTATCTATATGGGTTTTTATATGAGATAAAAAATCTTGGTAAGAAATATTCTTAAGTGAGTAAGAGTGATGTTTCAGTTTTTCAACATCTAAAGCTCTTAAGATTTGTTTATTTGATAATTCACTTTTAGGGAAGTAATTATTTGAGTTAGCTATATGATTTATTGCATTTGTTGTAATTTCACTGCAAGCGGGAATTTCATTAATAGCACGCCAACTCATCGCATGCAATGCAGTCCAGATTGAAGTTGTCGCGCAGGCCGAAACCACTTTATCCTGCTCTTGGAAAGCTACTGATTCAACTTGTAATTTAATGCCAAAAAGATTGACCTCATACAGTCTTGTAATGCATTTCTTATCAGAGTTGTAAATATTAAAGTCAGGATATAATTTTAAGCAGGTTCTGCCAATAAAAGTCTGATTTAGTGGTTTTATAACCATAAATCCTAAGTATGAATTTTGTAGTTTATCTAATTTTTTTCTTTCAAATTTTGATAAACAGGAATTAATATAGTTGTGATTAATTTCTTCGGAAAAGAAGTGTAGTCTTGCAGATAAGTAACCATTATTATTGAAGCTTTTTATATAATATCGTGAATAATCTTCTAAATAATCTTTATCTAGATATTCTTTTTCTAAAAGAATACTTTTAGCCTTTATATTGCTTAAATATCTATATATATACTTTATTTGTACCTTACTAATGATATCAGGAAAAGATGAATCAAATGTCTCCTTAATTAAATTCCCTAAAGTAAGCTCACTAAATTGACATATCAAAAAAGAATTCATAAATAAAACAAAGATTTAAAGGCTGTAAGTTCTAGATAAAAAAGTTTGAGTTGGAGCTTGAGCTCGAGCTTTAGCTTGAAACTCTTTTTCAGCCTTTTCTAAATGCTCTTTAAGCTTAGTTATATGTTGCTCATTAATAACAACATTGCGAGCAGCATTTGTAAAATCTTTGTTTTTCATAGTTTTTATAACCATAAAAATTCGGTGAGTTCTTCTATTGTATCACTAATTAATCTTATAATAAATATATCTTCGAACTTTTATGTACATGAAAAGATTAAAACATTAAATTCTTGATAATTAAGAGCGTCAGCATGCGCATCAGATCCTTAAAAATAGTGTTTATAAAAACCTTATATCAAACTAATTGACTGAACAGTTACTTAAATCTATCATTCCTTTGCTGACCTAAATTGTCAGTCGGTTTTGACAGGCCGTGGCGTATAGCGTACCTGATTCATACTTTTTCAAGTGTGGATTTATGTGCGAAACCCTCGTGTTCCCCCTTTGCGGTAGAACGGGAGGGGGACGCTTCGTGCGTGCTGGTTCTATATGCCCAGTCTGTCAACCCCCTCTTTGTTCTACCACCATCATTTGACAGTGATTTGGTAGAACCTTTATTCGCATATAGGAATTTATCATGTCTCATTCATCTTTTCTCATCTGTGTTTCGACATATGTTCAACCTCGTTATATCGGTGAACGGGGAATAAAGAGCTAATTCTTAATTAGCTGTA
>NZ_BBTF01000112.1:0-2526 GCF_000876115.1 Acinetobacter sp. NBRC 110496 | reverse complement strand
GTTTATCCATAACCGCTAGTTTCCCATTTTCAATTTGAGCTGCATTTTGAATACTCTGTCCTAAGAACAAATGAGTATTAACATCCAGCATGAATGGGATAATTGGTGTCTGCGGTATATAGTGTGCTTGAGGAGTCGCTGAATAATGAGTCATTTCATGCCTCCTTTTGACCAGTATTTTTAAGAGATTTACCCATTTTTATCGCAACATCCTTAGCAATATTTTTACCAAATACACGTATGAAGTAGGCTTTATCATTTCTAAGGTTTTGCTCATTCTCTTCATCCTGCTTAATCCTTTTATGCACAATGAATTGGTCTCTTTTGGTTATATAACGGATGGCTTTAATCAAATACTCGTATTTTTGTTTATCACTGCGATGTAAGGTGCCAATACCGACATCTTTGTATTTGCCATTGTGAGCATCAATATTGCAATTATAGTAAGTCCCCTCATCACCAATCACTCTTTTCCAGACCTCACCAATCTGTTGTGCTAACTTAATGTCCTGTGAGTGTTTACGACCATCGAGAAAGAAAAAACAGTGGTAGTGATAGCCCGTTTTTTCGGCAAATTCCAATTTCCATAGATAGCCCAATATACGTAAATTTGAAGTACGCTTTAAATAACGAAGGCATGTGATTAAATCTGCTTTGACTTGGGCAAGTTCAGGGTTTTGTGTTTTTCCATAACGAAAATCGACACGAGCAATGACAATTCTCGAATGTTTAGCCAGTATCGTATCTACACATTCTGTAGCGACCTTTTGCTGATATTGGGAACGTTCCCTTCGTTTTTTCTGTTGGTATTTGAATTCCTTTTCTTGAGTTAGCAAATACAAACGTTCAATGAATAGATTAATTAATTCTGCATAACAAATTGAAGTTATTGTTCCATCAGTATTTCTTAGCTGAATAATATCATTGGGGTAATGTAGATAAAAATCAGCATGAAAATAACCCTTTAGAATTTCGTTATACGCTTGCATAACAATCTTATGATGCTCACAATCATAATGCTCTAGAGGATCAAACCCTTGGATGAGTATTTGCTTTAATAATTCAATGAATTTTTTATCAATAGGCTCATACCATCCATGATACAGAGTGCCTTTGATCTTACGATAAGCCTGCACATAGTTGTGTTTTAAGATTTGTTTTACTAATTCAATTTCTGAGAATATTTTCTCAGCTTCAGGATTTGATCGAATTTCATATTGGTTATATTCAGTGTTGAAATCTAATAAGTAATCCAATGCCAATGAGCTTGAATGCTGATCGTCTGCTGCATTGAAGCATTCTTCATACATTGAATTGAGTAAAGACTGTTGCTCTTCCAATGGTGCTGTAATCTGAATGGGCTGATTAGATGAATCAGTATCAGTTATTTCAGTCTGCTGATTTAGAAAGTGTTCAGGTACTTGTGTTAAGTATTCATGTGCTAAAGCAGGTGTTTGATTATTACTCATAAGATAGGATGATTGATTCATAATAATGAACTTCTCTGTACGTAATTACACCTAACAATTTGTTAATTAAGTCAATTTATATAATAATTAATATTATTAGATATACTGATCATATAAGTAACACAAATGGTCAGGCGTAAAAATCACTGTAATCCCATGACCTCGAAATCAAGGAATTACAGTGTTATAAGGGTTAATAGGGTATGTGAGAGTTGTAAAGATATCTTGCTAATCTGGTTAGCTTTTTTTTGAATTGATCCAATCAATTATGTCCTGCTCTAACCAACCAACGGCTGATAGTCCCAATCTAATCGGACGAGGAAAAGACGAATCATATCTCTTGGATTTCGGGTTCATTTTGTCATACAGACTTGATTTACTTAAACAGACTAATTCTGTTACTCCTTTCATTCTAAGAATCTGATTTTTTTTGGTTTCTGAGGTTTGCATTGTTTACTCCGATTTAAACCTGATGTGGATGTCTTCGGATATAAATATGCTCTAGAATCCTCAGAAACATCAGCAAAACAAGATTCACAATTGTTAAGTAGCGTATTTAAATGAGTAATCCCGTCTTCGATCATGAAATTTACAGAATAGCTCACCCTGTAATGCAAAAATTAGTAAAGCAAGCTGTAAAAGCAAGAGAGTTTCAAGCAACTTTCCCAAATCTGTATAACGAGTTAATACGTATTAGGGATGTAATATTGAGGCAACTGGTCAACCTGCTAACTGAAAAATATAAAGAAAGAAAGTCACTACCTATTGAGCAAATCAAGATTGAAGTAGAGATAATTGTCTTTGGCAGACAGTTACTCAACCATGTAATGGGATATTGTCAAACAAGGCAATTAGTGGATGAAGATATATTTTTGTTAAACCATTTACTTCAACCAGATGAACTAACATCAATATTTGAAGAACTTTATTGCATATTTTGGGAAAACATCAAAAGTTATGAAGAATGGACACAATTCCCCAATTTTTCGACAAACCTCAAACGTATTTTGAACGAAAAGTATTTCTTACCTGACTTGTTACCATTCTGGGATATTAA
>NZ_BBTF01000113.1:0-2519 GCF_000876115.1 Acinetobacter sp. NBRC 110496 | reverse complement strand
AAAAACACATAAGATATGGACACATGTTAGGCATATAGATTGAAAAAGTTGAAATATATTAAAAATAAAGTGAAAAAGTATTTTAAATATTTTTCAAATATTGTATTGTTTGACTTTACTTGAAAGGTGATTGAAAAATGGAAAAGAACTCAGGAAAAACTTATATTTGTACAAGCATCCACTTTAAAGGTGGTGTGGGCAAAACAACATCTACGGTGAATTGTGCTGCTAAGCTTGGAAAATTAGGTTATACGGTTTTAGTAATCGACTTAGATAGCCAACGTAATGCAACAAAACATATTTCAAATGTTCCAGATATTAACGATATAGATGGCACTCTAAAAGATATTTTTGAAAACTATAAAACAATTAACATTCACGATGTTATACAAGGTCCAGATAAAACCAACTTTGAAAATGTGTCTTTGATTGCTTGTGCTAATAACATTCGTGATGTTGAAATCAATATTCAGCGTTCTAGTCCAGTTCCTAATGAAATTATTAGAAGTGTATTAAGAAAGATAAAAGGGGATTTCGACTTTATTTTGTTAGATTGTCCACCGCGAATGGAAACTCTAACTTTTAATGCTTTGTTAGCATCAAACAGTTTATTAATTCCATTACAGGGTGAATACAGTATTCAGGGTTTGGAAGATATACTTAACTCTATGGATGACTTAGAGACAAGCAATCCAGATTTAAAAATTCTATCGCCAGTACTAAACTTTTATAACAAGCGTAATACAGTGGATCTTACCTTGGCTGAAGATATTCGCAATGAATATGCTCAACCAAAATTGCAAGAAAAACTGGTAAATAAGGAATTAATCTGTATTCCAAATGCTACGGTTTTTAGTCAAGCATCATATGTTAAGTGTTCCGTATTTGATCTGGATGCTGGAAAAGAAACACCAGCAAAACAAGCAATTAATCAACTTGTAGATCTAATGGTTTCTGAATACAAAAAATTATAAGGTGCTGATATGAACTTTAAAGATAAAGTAAAAAGCATGAAAAAAACATCTGTTGCTAATGCAACAGGGAGTGATGCTCAAGTTACTGATGTAAAAGAAAATACAGCGACTCCAACCATAGAAGAGGGGAGTCTTAACCCACTAGCTAAGCGAGAAACAAAAAATATTGTTAGCGGATCTCATTTAGAATCAATCGACATTGATTTAATTGATCCATCACCTTATCAACCACGTATCATGAATAAACGTGTATATGAGAAGTTGCCAATTTTGGCTGCTGATATAGAAATTAATGGACAAATTAACCCGATTACAGTTCGACAGAAGGGTAATCGTTACGAGTTAATTGCTGGTGAGAGACGTTTTAGAGCAATTAAAGAGATTTTAAAGCTCAAGAGAATTACTGCTTTAGTTAAAACATCTATGAATGATGATAAAGCTGCTATAACAGCTTTATTGGATAATACTGCTAGACAAAATCTTTCAGATTTTGAAAGCATATTAAAAATCAAGCAATTATGTGAAGAGTTTGGTTATCCTTTTGAAAGTTATGAATTTGTTACTGAAAAATTTGCGATTGATAAGTCGAAGTATTTCCGTCTCAAATATATTCTAGACTTACCTGAGTTCATTTTGGACTCTTTGAACGAAGATCCTGAGCTAATTTCTGGATATATTGCTCAAGAAGTGAATACCGCAATAAATAAAGCTTTAGAAACTAAAACTGAAAAAGCAATTTTCGACTTGTTAAGACCAGAATGGGATAAATACGTTGAAGAATTTAAATCCACGGGCAAGCGTCATAAAGGATTTATAGCTATTTTGAGTGAAGAAGAAAAAGCAAATAAGGCGACTAAGCCTGAAAAAACTGAAGAAGCTACTACTGAAGAACAACCGAGTAAGATTAAATTCGATTTTAAGACAGATAAGGGCGTTAAATTTGGTTCTATGAGTTCTGAATGTGGTACCAAAGGTAAGAGTGTACTTAAGTTGCGAGTAGCCTTGGATGCAGATATTACAGAAGAGAAAGCTAGAAAAATTGAAGAGTTTTTTAAGAGCTTGAATGATTGAAGTTTCAAAACTTTGAATGAAAAAAACCGGCATTGCCGGTTTTTTTTATAATAGATCTGGATTAAAAGTCTGGTTAAGCCAATCCGAACTACTTGGATTGGTTACTGGTTTTGATTCAGATACGTTTTGACTTGGTTTAGCATTGTTAATTTCGGACGTTTCGGTATTTTGAGATGTTTCAACGGTAGGGGAGTGGTCCTGAATGTTTTTATGTTCAGTATGTTTAGCTTCCTTTATCTTAACTGCTTTTTGAACAGGAACCTCCTTGCTCTTGATAGAATTAGTTACGGGCTTTTTAGGTGATTGTTCAATTTGCTCCTTACTACTTTCTGGTATTTGTATGGATATATGATCAAGATACTTTTTTTCAAGATATTCAATATCGTACACATAGTAAGCAGTATTAAACTTGGTGTATGTTTCAACACAAGTACTTAAGCCAAACCTTAATAGGAAAGAATTGACAGAATATAG
>NZ_BBTF01000114.1:0-2490 GCF_000876115.1 Acinetobacter sp. NBRC 110496 | reverse complement strand
GTAAGCATCCGGCTAACACAGCCTTACCAAGCGATCCTATAAGCCTTAATTTAGTTCCCACCTAAAAACAAGTGGGGACTTAATCCATGAACATGGATATATATTCAGCAACACCTCCTGTTGCTAAAAAACGCCGAAAATACAGCAAAGAATTCAAACTCAGTATTGTCAATGCCTGCAAAAATCCTAATACCTCGATCGCTTCGGTCGCACTGCAACATAGTATTAATGCCAACCTTGTCAGTCGTTGGATCAGGATCTTCAGCCATCATGAGGGTGCCGTGCAGGATCCTACTCATGTGAATCCAGCATTTATTGCTTTGCCTTACACTGCTGCAATCAGCCAACCTATTGATGAGAGGATCACGTTGTGTATCACCGTGCCTCATACGAATAATGATATTCAGCTAAAATGGCAGACATCAGAAATACCTGCCTTGGCAGAATTACTCAAGGCACTTGCAACATGATCCGCATTGATGAAATCTGGTTGTCTACTCAGCCCATGGACATGCGTGCAGGTATGGATACGACCATGGCTCAGGTGGTGAGAGCCTTTGGCTACATCAAACCGCATTGTGCTTACCTGTTCTGTAATAAACGTGGCCATCGCATGAAAGTGCTGGTACATGATGGATTGGGCATCTGGCTGTGTGCCCGGCGGCTGGAACAGGGCAAATTTCACTGGGCTCAAGTTCACCAAGGTGAAACCGTGGCCCTCAGCCCGGAACAGTTACAGGCACTGATCCAAGGTTTGCCCTGGCAGCGCATTGGACGACAGCAGGTGGTGACGATGCTTTAAACCAGGCTCGACCATTCTGCTATTCTCCAAACGTTCTATTTCATTCTTCTCATGACCTCAGGCATACTGCGGTCATGAATACGCTGCCTGACTTAAGCCAACTGACCCATGAACAACTGCTGGAATTCACCAGGCAGTTGGCGCTGCAGCATCAGTCTCTAGCACAATCAAACCAACAATTGGATGCCAAAGTTCAACATCTTTCTATTCTCAATCAAAAATACGAGCATGAACTGGCGCTGTTTAAAAAGCACAAATTCGCCCAAAAGAATGAACACTTAACGGCAAAACAAATCCATCTGTGGGATGAAGCGGTTGAAGAAGATATTGCCGCGGTTGATCTAGAACTGGAACGGCTAAATGCAGATAAAACCAATGCAGCGACACAGAAAGCCAAAACCAATAAACCTAAACGTCGACCACTGCCAGATCATCTACACACCATCCGTATTGAGCATGAACCTGCATCAACCCAATGTGCTTGTGGCTGCCAACTCCGTCGTATCGGCGAAGATGTCAGTGAAAAACTGCATTTCAGACCGGCACAGTTCTATAAGGAACAGCATGTGCGTGGTAAATGGGTCTGTGATCAGTGTGACACTCTAACTCAGCAAGCGATGCCCGCCTATGTGATTGATAAAGGCATTGCTTCACCTGAATTGCTCAGCCATGTGCTGGTATCGAAGTATGCCGATCATTTGCCGCTGTACCGTCAGCGCCTGATCTATCAGCGGGCTGGCATTGATCTGTCCAGATCCACTTTATCTGACTGGATAGGTCGCTGCGGTGTAGAACTGGAACCTCTGGCCAATGCCTTAAAAGAGGTGGTGCTGCAACAGCGGGTGCTGCATGCAGATGAAACACCGGTCACCATCATGCGGATGGGTGAGAATAATAAAAAACCGAAGAAAGGTTATGTCTGGGCCTATGCCACCACACAGTATAATCCAGTTCAGGCGGTGATCTATGACTTTCAGGATAGTCGTTCAGGCCAGCATGCTGAAGAGTTCTTGAAAGGCTGGCAGGGCTATCTAGTCTGTGATGATTACAGTGGTTATAAAGCACGTTTTAAATCAGGCCAGGTGATTGAGGTGGGGTGCATGGCCCATGCACGTCGTAAATTCCATGAACTGCATGTAACTGGGAAAAGTCAGGTTGCTGAACAGGCCTTAGTGCTGATTCAGAAACTGTATGCGATAGAAGCAGAACTCAGGAAAAAGACCGATGGTACAGCGGAAGACCGCCGCGAATACCGACAACAGCATAGTCAACCAGTGATGCAACAACTATATGAATGGCTCAACCAACATCATCTGACAGTGCCATCGAGTTCTCCCACCGCCAAGGCTATCAATTACACTCTGAAGCGTTGGCCAGCCTTAAGCCGCTATCTGGATGATGGCAATCTACCGATATGCAACAATTGGGTAGAGAATCAGATGCGTCCCTGGGCGTTGGGACGCAAGAACTGGCTGTTTGCAGGTTCGCTGCGCAGTGGTCAGCGAGCGGCAAACATCATGACTTTAATCCAGTCAGCAAAGCTGAATGGCTTGGATCCGTATGCCTATTTAAGTGATGTGCTGAAAAGGTTACCGACACACAAAGTGACCCAAATTGAAGAATTGCTGCCGCACTGCTGGAAACCTAAATCGAATTAAAAAATAGGTATGGGATTCAGCGGACGCTTA
>NZ_BBTF01000115.1:0-2456 GCF_000876115.1 Acinetobacter sp. NBRC 110496 | reverse complement strand
ATCAATAACAAGTCGAGTTGTTAATCCATTAGCATTGATTTTAAAACAAAACCCTCTCATCCAACACCATTTCTGATGCGATATAGAGAGGATTTGTTTTATCGTAGCGCTATGCTAAAAATTATTTTTTCGGCATAGGTCCAAGTTTTACGCCATCCGGATAATATTTCCAGCCATCACGAATTTTGATTTTGTCATCCCAAGGTAATTTATACTCTCCTTTGGCCAGATCTTCCACCCAAGTCAGGTAGTTGGCTTTTTCACCACCAGGTTTTCCGACATAAGCGCGGCAACCCAGATTGAAAATATTATTTTCAAGTGCCCAGTTCTCACGTGCCTGATCTACCAAACGTGGGAAAAGTTCTGCGGTCACAATTTCCCAGGGGTTACGATGGCCTTGCTGAATGACATTACCATCATAATTGCAGATAGTACCTTCACCGAAGTAATAGAATACATTGTCATAACCTGCGAGATTGACAGAGACAGTGTACATTAGGTTTTGCCAAGCATTGGTTCTATTGGTCCAGATCCACTGATCGTTGACTTGTGTAGAATAGCCGGAAATCCGAATATAGACATTACATCCTTTATAGGCTGCTTCACGGGCCAATTCTGGGAACATGCCGTCATGACAGATACATACTGCTAGTTTTGAACCTTTTGGTCCATCACATACCGGCATACCGTAATTGCCAGGAGACCACGGTTCAATCGGTACCCATGGTTGTAATTTGCGGTAATGTAATGCAATTTCCCCTAGATTATTGACAATAATGGCTGTGTTATAAGGTGCTTTGCTCGGATCTTCATTTTTTTCCATCAAGGAAAATACTGCCCATACATCATTTTTCTTACAGGCATCTTTGAATTGCTGGATTTCCGGGCTTTCGATGGTTAATAGCATTTCATCATAAGTCCAGATTGCCGTATTTAGGCCCTGAGTTGAATACTCTGGAAATACAATTAAGTCGAGATCTGGATAGCCTGCCTTGGTATTGGCCAGTGCTGTACAAATCCTGTCAACTTGCACTTGTATATCTTCAGGTCCCTTGATCACAGGTACTGGATATTGGATTGCTGCAACAAGTAGGGCCTCTTCTGAAGCACTTACACTTCCGGTACTCGCCATGAGAATTCTCCTGTTTTTGGTCTACACTTTTGAAATAAGGTGCGTTGTTTACCTATGCAGTTAAATTCTCATTTTTCTATTATTTTGATAATACGTAATATGACTTATATGGGTGAAAATTTAGTCTTATTATTTTTTAATTATTTCAAAGCATTGGGTGATAGAAAATCACTTAAGAAATACAAAAAAACTGCCCCAAAATGATTTTAGGGCAGGGTATTCGTGGGAAAAATTTAAAATTGACCAGAGCCAGATTTACAGCTCATTTGCCTCAAGACGACCATTTTTATTGGCATCAAAATGCTTGAACAATAGTTTTGCATAGGCATCTACATCTTTACTGCTGATGGTTGCCTTATTATTTGCAATGGCTTTGAATTGTTCGGTGAAAATAGTTTGATATTCTGCTTTTGCTTTTTGCAGATTTTCATCATAGCGTTGCATGAACTCTGTGACATATTCCTGTTCAGATAAAGTCAAATCGTGGTTTGCATCGGTATGGAAATATTGCTGATCGCGTTCTTTTAAATAATCGCCTAAAGTCACAAAACCTTTATCGCCACCATACATCTGGATAAATTCGGCAATACTATTTGCCATTGGCATAGCCAACGGTGTGGTAATACGTAAACCATCATGTGTACCTTGTGCAGCCGGTGCAAGTTTCTGGTCTTCGGCATTGATAATCCCATCCTGATTTTTATCAAATCCGCCAAATGTTTTTAACCCTGTTTCCTGAAACTCCTTCAGTGTGATTTTGTCATCTTTATCCTGATTAATCACACCAAAACGTACATGTGCCTGTTTTAAAGACATTTCACGACGTTGATCGATAATAGACTGTAATCGGGCATTTTCAAATGCTAGATACTGTTGTAAATCAACTTTACTATGTTGTTGAAATAATGGCTGATAATCTGCAACGAAGTTTTTAACAAAAGTGGCTTGGGTACTGTCCTTGAGTTCGCTATGACTTAAGCTATAAAAGCCCAGACTTTGTTTATAAAGATCAGGTTGGGGCGCAGCTGCAAAACTTATGCTAGTGCATAAAGTCAAAGTAATCAGTGCTGAAAGAGAACGTTTTTCATATCAAATGTTCCAGAAATATCAATAAGGATGTTTAAAATTTAAATTCAAGACTTGCAACGACATTACGGCCTGGCTCGGCAGCACGGTCAATTAACGTTGCCTGATCAGTACCTGATCCTATCAGTGTACCGACACTTGCATAGTTCCAATAGGTTTTATCAAACATATTGTTAAATGCCACATTCAGCTTGGTATATTTATTAATATTCCAATAGCCGGATAAATCAAAAATTGT
>NZ_BBTF01000116.1:0-2342 GCF_000876115.1 Acinetobacter sp. NBRC 110496 | reverse complement strand
CATCACTAGAACTCAAAAAGATGGCAACTATTAAATATTGCCATCTTTTTTTTGATATAGATCTATTGTCATTTACAGCAATAGAATAGAGTGGCATTATAGATAATCAATAGGTTGTCACTCTAATTTCACACAATTAAATTAGATTATTTACATAAATAGATAAGAGTGACTTGCAAAATTACATTAATAGGCACGAGTGCCTGAATGGTGACTTTTTTATGAAAAAATTGAGTGACGAATACTTACCTGTTAGAAAAGCTCAAACTGTTTATGGGAGTATTTCGGGAAATTATGCCTTTAGAGGTGAAAAAACCATATGGTTTGAATCGACCCTTGAGCGTGATTTCATACTTAACCCGAATTACGGATAAGAAAACCGCTTGAAAAAAAGATGGTTAGAGCCATTTAGAAAGTTACTACACAAACCAAAGACTCTAACCACCATGTTTGATTTTACAGAAATCTTCTGTGTTATTGATGATTTTTTTAAGAAATTTGAACCTATCTATTGGCAATTTCTCAAGCAGGAAAATAAGCGTAAACGAATTCGATTAGCAACCTTATCCCTCTCTGAAATTGTGACGATTGCAATTTGTTATAAAACATCGCAAGTAAATAATTTTAAAACATTTTTCCAATTGCTTTATCAATTTGAGAGTAAATTATTTAAGTCTTTGCCTTGCTATAAAAATATGCTCAGCCTGATTAACCAACATCAGCTTGCGATTCATGCACTACACCGTGCTTTAAGCAAAGGACAAGCATGTCAATATCTATGGATTGACTCAACACCTTTACCTGTTTGTAAAAACAAAAGAATTCCTAGAGGTCACCATGCTTTGGAGGATATTGCTTCTCGTGGCAAAAGTTCTATAGACTGGTTTTATGGTTGCAAATTAAACCTTCTCATGAATAGTGAAGGACAAATTGTGAAAACAGTTTTATCCACTGGACACATTGCAGACATTATAAAAATCGAAGAATTAGTTGATGGCTTATTGGCAACTGTTTATGGAGATAGAGGTTATATTGGAAAATCAATAAAAACTAAATTATTAGAGCAAGATATTGATTTAATTACTTATCCTAGAAAGAATATGCGAGTAAGTCTATTGCCTTTTTCTGATGAATACCACTTGAGACAGCGGAAAAAAATTGAAA
Organism: Acinetobacter sp. NBRC 110496; assembly: GCF_000876115.1. Classification (NCBI taxonomy): domain Bacteria; kingdom Pseudomonadati; phylum Pseudomonadota; class Gammaproteobacteria; order Moraxellales; family Moraxellaceae; genus Acinetobacter; species Acinetobacter sp. NBRC 110496. Next base: position 1,178 of record NZ_BBTF01000116.1, on the reverse strand, counting down.
CGTTAATTGGCTTATTGAAAGAAAAATACCATTTAGTAAGCAGTAAACATCGGACTATTTCCGGTTTTCTAGCAGGCATATTTTCATCTTTATGTGCTTATCAACTCTGTCAGAAGAATAAGCCAAAAATTCATGTCGTTAGAAATTTAGCTTATCCGTAACTAGGGTTACTTAAGCAAGAATTTAATAACAATGTGATTGATGTTATCGGTCAACCTGTAGTTATCCCCTACATTACTGAATTGGGTAATCAATCAACCTACACTCCTGACTTTTTAGTGCAGTTTTCAAGCTCGAATTGTGATGATTTTGAGGATTTTCCTGTACCAATGCTCATCGAAATTAAGCCTAAGAAAAAGCTTGTTGAGGACTGGGATAAGTTAAAACCAAAATTCAGAGCAGCCCATCGTTTTGCTGCTGATAAAGGATGGAAGTTCAAAATTATCAGTGAAACAAGATTATATGATCAGTATTGGGAAAATATTAATTTCTTAAAAAAATTTAGACGCTCTCTATTCGGGTCAAGCTGCTGCGCTCACTGGATTCATTAACTTTTTGAATGAGAATTACGGTGCTTCCATTGATTATTTAAAATTGAAAAAATCTGATTTTTTAAAGACTAAACAAAAGAAAAAACTAGAAATGGAACTTATTGCACTTACCCAAACTGATTTAAGTGACAGTGAATTTATTCTAAGTTGGGTCAGAAGTGGACTTAGATATTTTCATCAACTTCCTTACATTGATGCCCTAAAGATTAAAAAGGAAATGATTACTGAGATCGAGGATGGTTTTACTGTTGTGCTTAATGGGCAATATTATTGGTTGCCAAAAAAACAATAAGTTGAAGCACTTAAAATAATGATCAGTGAGTTGGCTGATCATTATTATTGAGATTTCAGCAGATTATTTTAGTAATTGTCCCACCGCTCATTAATGAAATATTAAAAAGACGCGCTGAAAATTCTGAGATAGTAGTATGTGAGACCTTTATAGAGTAGATTTCCATGTGTTAATTAAGTTATCACCACCACCCAAAAAATCACCTAATGAAGCTTTAAATGCATAACGTAGAACAATCACATTAAGGCAATCGCCTATCAATTGAGTAGGCATATCGGATATATCATCTAAATTGATAGATGTTCTTAAATGACAATCACATAAGAAAAGTGGCA
>NZ_BBTF01000117.1:0-2314 GCF_000876115.1 Acinetobacter sp. NBRC 110496 | reverse complement strand
CATTCCTCTCCTTTTAGCGCAAACCCTAGGGTTAAGACGTTTGCGACAAGAGTTAAAATGATTAAGAAAAATAAAACTTGTTTAGCACAGGTTGCTGAGTTTTCAAATCTTGAACAAGCATGGGCGCATATTTGGGCAAATGCTAAGAGACAATCTAAAAACTCTTTAGATTTAGATAACTTAAGTTTAAATGACTTCAATTTAGATAAAAAAAATAGACTAAGATCAATTTCCCGGAAATTAGTTGAGGGAAATTATAATTTTAACAACTTACATCCTTTTTTGATTCCAAAACCGAATGGAAAATTTAGACTAATTTGTGTTCCCACAATTGAAGATCGAATTGTCCAACGTGCCTTGCTACTTGTACTAAATCAGCACTATCATAAAAAATTTGATAATGGAATTAGTTATGGTTTTATAAGCCAAAAGACTGTCAAGGATGCAGCTATGCAAGCCTGTACACTCAGAAAAACACATCGATGGGTATATAAAACAGATATTTCGGCTTTTTTTGATAATGTCGATCGTGAAAAATTGATTGAGAAAATAAAATCTTTTATTAAACATCGCTCTCTTCATAAGCTTTTATTCTTAGCCGTAACTCGAGAAGTACAGACAACTTCATGGGCGCAAGAAAAAAGAATTAAAAAACTTGGTATTCAAAGAGGCCTTGGTGTTCGACAAGGTATGCCGTTATCTCCATTTTTTGCTAATTTATTTTTAGAATCATTTGATAATGAAATTAAAGCTACAGGCCTTAAAGCAGTTAGATATGCGGATGATTTAATTTTTTTTGCAAAAACTGAGGCGGAATGTTACTTGATAAATGATTTCTGCCGTGAAAAATTGAAAATTTTAGACTTAACTATCCCTCATTTAGAAGAGAAAAACTCAAAAACTGTTATTTATAAACCCAATGAAACAGTTGAGTTCTTGGGATTAGGATTAAGTCCCAAAAGATCAGGTGCAGATTATGAGTTGATTCTGACCAAGCAGCAGATAGATGCCATAAGAACTGAGCTCCTGCAATTAGGTTCAATTCAACAGCTTTTAGATAATAATATAAAATTAGCAAACTTAGGGAATGCTATAGACTCTCGAATTTCTGGCTATAAAGCAGCTTATGCTGACTGTATTACAAACTATAAAGAACTTGAAAATCAGTTAGAGAATTTACAACAAAAAATACTTTTAAATATCTACGGGCCAAGTGGATTAGATATTAATATAAGTAAATTAACAAGTGAAAAACGAAAATTTCTTGGATTAACTTAGATCTATATGTATGTTTTTAAATATATAAACCATTAATGGTGAAACGACATGCTCTATGAAGAACTAGCAAAAATACAATTTTCAAAGCAACTCTACATAAGTGGTATGCGAGCTTTAAATATCAATGACTTTGAATTTTTAACAGGTGATTGGCATGTAAAAGAGACATGGCATCCTGATTCTAATTTAAGTTCCTTTCATATCATGGGAAAGGGAAAAATTGCTTTATTTGATACAAATGTATATTTAGGTGAAGAGGGAGTCTTTGAAGCTAGTGAAATCTTACAGACAATGGGAGTTCCAAACTTTGCACCGACAGTTTATGCCGCCACACATGCTAGAGCAATTGCTGATAAAATTATTGCAGAAGCATTTTTGGATATAGAACTAAATGGTAGTAAATTATTTAGATATATTTCATTACATGATTTTGATGACTATATGCCAGAAGATACCGATAAACAACGTGTCTATGAACTACTTGAGAAAGCCATAAAGTTTTTACCACACGAACAATCCAATCATGTAAAAGAATGGTTATATCAAGCAAAATTTAAATTTGAAAACTTAACTCTTGAACAAAAAAAAATCCGTAATGCATGGCTCCTTGCTCAATCAAATGCTCGACAAGCATTTCCAGAAGAGGTAGTTAATGCATGTAGAAAAAATTCAAATTCAAGGCTAAGAAGAATATTAAATTGTGAAAAAACTGTAGAGGAAGAAGAATCAGAGCTTTTAAAAAAATGGCAAGAACTTAATAAAGGAAAAACACGTTTTTAAATGATTTTCCTACATTTTTCAGAGATTGCTCCCATAAGTTCTTTATAGATATAAAATCACTACAGCATAAATATATTTTTTGCTGCGTAAACCAAGAATTTACAGCATTCTTCCAACAGCCTGTTGACTTAAACAGTAATCATGAACTAATCAAGATGTTCCTAAGAGATTAATTTCACCTAAAGTAATGCTCATATTAAAAAAATATAAATTTCAGTTACTTTTAGGCGAACTCTAGAGACTTATACAACTTGGT
>NZ_BBTF01000118.1:0-2191 GCF_000876115.1 Acinetobacter sp. NBRC 110496 | reverse complement strand
TGCAACAAAGCCACTTCAAAGTAGAAATGTCTGGTCTGGATTGTTGCCACTCTAATTTGAGTTTAAAAAAGCTAGCAAATCTGCTAGCTTTTTAAGATGATTATTCTATTTTTTAGAATTTAATAAACCAAAGAAGTTCTCTCCATCGTTCTCTAAGTCTTCAAAAAACTTATAAAACGATTGGGCAATAGCCTTATTTTTGACAATAATACCCACAGGCACTGTTGTTAAAATATTTGTGGATGAATCACTAACGTGAATAATCAAAACACAAAAAGAGTCTTTCATAACCAAAAGCTCAAAATTACCGTCAAAAACTACACTACTTTCCTTAAACGTTAGAAAGTGCTTGGCTCCTGCCTCAGCTGTGATTAGTTTTTTATAACTTGCGATTGATTGTTTATCATTTCTGTATGCCACTGGTAAGAAGCATTTAAAGTTTTTGGTAATTGTGGTTGTCGATAAACGATCAATAAAATCACTAAATCTATCTGACTTACCCCAAAATTCATCTGATGGAGCTAACCAATACAGCTGTTTATCATCATTATTCTGGTCTTGATATTGTTTGATTGTTTTGAAAAACAGGTCTGAATTTTCCTTAGAATATATTGGCCCGATAAAGTATTCATTGGATTTGTGTTCTAGCTTAAATAAGCGATCTAAATTAAGCTTATTCTCGCTAAAAATAGATTCAACTGAAAAAGTATCCTCCATATCTAATTCATGGAGTACCTTTAGAATATCCTCAATATTTTGTGGCTTCTTAGCTGATCTAAGAGCAGCGTAAAGAGAATCTTCGATTTTGTTAAGATTTTCCATGTGATTAAAATCACTAATCTCTGTAGGTGTATAATTCTCATCAAGCGTCAATGGTAATGTAAAACGACGAGAATGGTCTCGCAATTTTTCCACTTGGCTCATTTTATACAGTTGCAGCTTCTTTTCATCCACTGATGGATTCAACTTAACTAATCCTTGGCTGAAATAAAATCGAAAATTTTTCTGAAACTCCTTACTAACCAAAGACTCACCATTTGAAAGGTATTGGTTAGAAGCATCTAATTTAATTGAATTTGCCCCATTGTCAGATGCGTTGGGATTAACTGGCTCAGGATTCAAGCCAATCATCTCAAAACTCATCTTTTGAATATTGTCCTCAATCTTATTTACATAAGGAATTGCACAAACATCCGAGAATGCTTTCTCAAGTCGCTGAGTCAGAGCAAATCGATCATCTTCAAGATGTTTTATCTGCATTTGTTTTAATAATTTAGTTAATAGCACATCTGTTTCATGATTAGATAACCCTAAGAACCGCGCTATTTTTTCAGCAGAAAGTGGTGCAATTACCAATAGGCGCAATACCATAGAATCAATAAAATCTAAGGTATCTGTTGTGGTATAGCTAAATGCCACATTGAATAGTTGTGATGGCAATGTAACATCTACGTCATGATAGCTTCTTAGTGAATTTTCCATGAGTTATACCCCTGCCTTTCTATATTTTTTTGATCTATTTTTATTAATGTGCGGATTGTTTTGTACTATTTTGACAATGGCGCGTTTTGAAATATATCGATATTCTAAAGTCTGATTTTCACGGCACTTGATGTAATTTAATACGCGTCCTAAAGGTAAGTTACTGTTGACTCCTTGCCACATTTCTGACGCACCAAAGATTACAAGACGATCCATTGCGCGAGATAAAGCCACGTTCACACGATTTGGTGACTTCAAAAATGCAGGAAACTTAGTTGGATCATTTCGCGTAACTGAGAGAATGATGATCTTATTCTGTTTACCTTGATAACTATCCACCGTATCAATACGCACAATTGATCTCAATGCATCTGACACTTCACACAAAGAGAAGGCTTTTCTTAACCGGTTTTTTTGCTCAGCATAGGTACAAATTACACCAATAGCAGGCTCTTTAAGGGAATCAGGCTCTGGCACTAATTTATTTAACAAGAGTTTGTCTTGGTCAATCCGCTGAAGAAAATCGATAATTTCATTAATTTCATGTGGGTTATAAATACTACTACCTTTCTCCATTTTGAAATGCTCAGCATTCCCAGTATCCACCCAAGTAACTGTTGAATTCAATTCTATTACGATGTCGGATGCATAGTTATCAGGCACAATCCGCTTTAACTTAATTTCTTTCAGCTCTTCATCACTTAAACCA
>NZ_BBTF01000119.1:0-2173 GCF_000876115.1 Acinetobacter sp. NBRC 110496 | reverse complement strand
CGCCGATCGCACGATCTGACGTTCAAAACAGTTTCCAGGATCTTTTCAATTGATTTGAGGCTTATATGAATATGCATACGACTCAAAAGAGTGAGAGAGACAAAATGACAAAACGCTGTTCTGTTGATGTGAAGTCACCCTGGTTCTTCATAGAGAACCAAATCCCAAACAAAGATGGCACGGCGTTTATTGTGTGGGATGAATTCTTAGACCATGAAATTAAACCTATCCGCTGGAGCGATAAGATCCGTGACTATGCTTCAGGTGAAGTCGAATGGAGTGGAAGCTTCTTATTTTGGCGATATGATGATGGTACACCAGCTGAATCACCAAGAAGCTATCAGCAATCTTAATTTCTTATATTTCCGAGGGTGTAGCCAATTGATTTTGAGATTTGATCAATCTCTTTAAGGCAAAGGTTTGATTCCTTGAATGCCAGTTCGAGTCTGACCATCCCCGTCATTGCCAACAAATTCCCTCAAATGAATCAATTGAAAACAATCATACCAGCCTCACTAAAATAGTTACGGCTTTGACGTTCTGACTTAGGTTCCCAATCTCTATTTTTCAGATTACATGATCCAGCAGCAATTTTAGCCTTGCCAAACTTACTTTGAATGTTTTGAAACGCCGTCATTAACGCTTGCTCTTTTTCAAGCTGCTCTACGTCAGTTAGTAGGCCGATCGTGCGATGTTCTTCTTTTATCAATTCACACAACATCACGCCACATTTCTTAAACTCTATCCCCTCTTTGTACAATTTATCAATCAGTGATGTGGCAGCTTTAACCAGTTGCATCAAATTGTTTGTAGGTTGGGTAAACGTGTATGTTAACGACTTGCTGTAATACGGTTTTGACTGGTCAAATGGGTTGGATTGCAAGAAAACAATCAGAGATCCGCATAGCTGGTGTTCAGCAACAAGCCGATTGAATGCATTATGGGTATATTTGCTGATGGCTTCTTGAAGAATTGAGAGCTCAGTAATTTTCTGGCCGAAAGATTTGCTCGAGACAATCTGTTGTTTCGCCTTAGGTGAACTTTCAAATTCAAAGCATGGCTGGCCAAGCAATTCTAAAATCGTACTTTGCATATTCACATTGAAGAGTTCACGCATTCGATTCGGGTTGGATGTTGCAAGATCCAGCACACTTAAAATCCCCATGTCATTAAGCTTTTTAGCGTACTTTCGCCCTACACCCCATATTTCATCAACTGGCATGCTTTGATAGTAGCTTTCGACATCTACCAGGCTCATTGTCACTAAATTACAGATTCCATTTAATTCTGGATTCTTTTTGGCAAGGTTGTTGGCCATTTTACTTTCAGTCAGTGTTCTACCAACACCCACGCACGTTGTTAAGCCAATAAACTTATATACTTGATGCCGAATCTCCCGTGCCATTTCAGTAGCATCAAAGTTTTTAGTAAATTGAGTAAATTCTATAAAGCCTTCATCAATGCTGTAAATGCTGTAACAGCTTGGATCTACAAAACCAGATAATATTCCATGAAAACGGCGTGACATTTCGCCATACAGCGCAAAATTGCTCGATAGCACATGAACGTTATGTTTATTGATGATGTCTTGGACCTTAAAGAGTGGCGCACCCATCGGGATTTTTAAGAGTTTAGCTTCAGCGCTTCTCGCGATGATTGTTCCATCATTAGAGCTTAAGACAACGCATGGTTTACCCTTTAACTTAGGGTTCCAAAATGCTTCCATCGAACAATATGCCGAATTTATATCAACATGAATAAATACCCGGTTTGTCATTTTCGTGCGTCTTTAATGATGTAAGTCACTACGCCCCACACAATCAATTCCTGTTCAGGTTTTAGAAAAATATGTGAGTGCTCTTGGTTTTCTGCTTTAAGCCAAACTGGAGGGATAGATTTTGCATCTGGACCAAAAATTTCATTAATTTCACCAGCTGACATTTGCTTGGTGATCATCAACCGCTTAACGGTAAAGTCTGTTTCTAGCTGAGCAACAATAATATCTAGATGCTTGGCGTCTAAGCTTCTATCGATTATGAGCTTATCGTTAATATCTATACCAGCATTTAGCATGGAACGAGAGCCTACTTTACCAATAAACGTAGAGTACTCATTGGTGATCAGCATTTCGTTGAGATCGACCGACTTTTCAATAAAATCTTGTGCTGGTGAA
>NZ_BBTF01000120.1:0-2169 GCF_000876115.1 Acinetobacter sp. NBRC 110496 | reverse complement strand
TTACGCGCAGAAACAACGGAAACACTCTGCCCTACCCATCATATACCCCTGATGGAAATTGCCGGTCACAGGCTCTGTAAATTGTGTGCCAAAGAAACCGTCCATCACTCACATGCAGCCTATGCAGATGAGCTGCAACAGCGGTTGCTGCAACTAATTCCAATGCTGTCAGCGTATTCAACAAAGTTTTAGCCTTGGTATGCTGCGGTAATTTCGTGATGCTGCATACCGTTGCTAAATCATGAGGAATAGTTCCATTTTTCCAGAAATCCATCATTAACAGCAGTGATGCACCGATTTGCTCTGCAGTCATTCGTGCAAATTTTGCCTGTAAGTCGCCAATATAGAGTGGCATCCAAATTGAAATATCTTTATGCATGTGTTCACCTTTTTTATAGGTATAGAGGGGCTAAGGTCATCGATTGGACGACCTTGTATATTTATTAGATCAGGGAGCTAAGCTCATTAACCGGAGGCGAGCCTGTTGGGCCAGGTCGTCGTAATGGGCTTGTCCATCATCCAGCATTCGCTGTAGCCAAAGTCTCAACGCCTGGTGATCATCGAAGCATTTATTGATTTCCAGCAAAAAGGCCAGATTGTGCAGTTTGGGAATGTGTAACTCATGAATGAGTTCACGCGCGACCATATCTGCTTCTGGGCTAACGACTACACCACCAAAGAAAGCTTTACTATTCATGTGCAAGCTCCTCTGTATTTAGTCTTTCCAGCATGGCTTCAAATGCACTGCCATCGCGACGCGTAACATTGGGAATATAGCGGCTGTAAACACGGAACAGCATTTCAGTGGTCGAATGACCTAGCTGACGTGCAATCCATTCAGGATTTTCACCCGCAGATAACCAAAGTGTGGCAGCTGTGTGACGTGTTTGATAAGCACGACGAGGCGTTAATCCTAAAAAACGCAGGATAGGGTGCCATACACGCTTATTAACTAAACGGTAGTCTAGAGGACCACCATCACGGTTGCAGAAGACGAAGTCCGATTTTCCGTTGTTGAGGCTTTTCTGTTGCAGAAAGGCTTGGTACACCCGGTCATTCATCTGGATCGTGCGGTCAGAACCATACGTTTTGGTTCCACCAAGAACACCATTCACTAACGCTTCACGGATATGGATCTCACGACGTTGCAAGTCGATATTTTTCCATTGAAGGCCATCGATTTCACTGGTGCGCATACCCGTAAAAAAGCGGATGGTGTAATAAGGTTTAAAGTCGTCACGAACAGATGTAATAATTCGCTGAACTTCTTCAAGAGAGAAAGGCGTGACTTCAATCCGACCTTCTTTCAAACTTTTTATGTTTTTGTAAGGGCTATCAAAATCATATCGTTCGGATGCGCTATCTAGTATCATACGAAGTACTGTCATAATCTGGTTGATTCGTGATGGTGAAAGGCATTCTTGGTTATTTCCGTATGTCACTTTGGCGAGGGATGAACGGAATCCAAGGATGTCTGACTTTTTGATGTTAATAACAGAAATTGTTCCGAAATATGGAGTTAAATATTTTCGAATAACAATCCTAATTTTTTCTGCGTAGCTGCTACGCCATTCTATTTCTGAACCGTACCGGGTTTGTCGGAGACCAAACTTTCTGAGATGAGACGCATTGCTTCGCAAGACGTAGCGAAGCGTAGTGATCCGATGAAAAACCTAAATATACCCCTGAAATCAGAGATAGAGCGGTTCAATTATTGATTGAATTTGAAAAAGATTATCCATCGAATTGGGCTACGATTGCGCCTAAAATTGGTTGCACTCCTGAAACTTTACGAGTTTGGTATCAAAAATATTTAGATCAACAAAATTCAATTAAAGTACAGCAACTTCCATATCAAGAACGTATTAAACAGCCCGAACGTGAAAATAAAGAAGTGCAACGTGCGAATGAAATTCTCCTTAAAGCAGCCACTTTTTTCGCCCAGGTGGAGCTCGAACGCCCACACAAATAATGCTGGATTTCATCCATAACAATAAAGACTTATATGGCGTTGAGGCGATTTGTAAGATTTTTCCGATCGCAGCTTCTACCTATTAATTTAATTAAAAATGGGGGTATTACCCCTAGATCTAGTTGATGGGAAGCTTCGCTTCGCAAGGGAACATCAAACTAAGCGAGATCTACATGATTTGCATCATGCTGAATAAA
>NZ_BBTF01000121.1:0-1981 GCF_000876115.1 Acinetobacter sp. NBRC 110496 | reverse complement strand
CATATCTGAGGATAGTTTACCTGAGCGGTATATGTAATACATACTGATCGCTAGGCCTAAATTCTTGGCAAAGATTTAATTCTTTGCTTTTCCTCGAATTTAGTGGCGTCCCTACGGGGATTCGAACCCCGGTTACCGCCGTGAAAGGGCGATGTCCTAGGCCTCTAGACGATAGGGACGTTTCAGAGGTGGGCGTATATTAGGGTGAATCGGGTGGGGTGTCAAACACTTTTCTCAAGAAAATCTAAAAAAAGTGGATAAGTGTTTAAAAATAAAACATCTTGTGGAATAAATAATCAAAAATAAGCAGTTAAGTAAAAATGTTGAGAAAATAATGTGTTTAAAAGGTAAAAAAAAATGCAGCTAAAGCTGCATTTTTTGAGGGTTGTTTATTTACGATCACGATAAAAAACATAATGGCTTAAATAGCAGGCTGCGATAAACAGCAAGCAGCCAATAAAGCCCGCCTGCATGTCTGGGTCTGCTGCCATACTCAAACCGGTAATGAAACAGAAGACAAAGCCTAAAATTGGCACAATCGGGTAAAGCGGTGCCGCAAATTTTAAATCTTTTGCTGAATGACCGGCTTTATACCACTGACGTCTAAAGTTAAACTGACTCCAGCAGATACTCATCCACACAATGACCATTGTGAAGGCTGCAACACCTAATAGATTTTTGAAAATTGTTTCAGGCGCAAAGTGTTCTGATAACAGGCCGGGAATCGCACCAAACATCGTGACGACCAGTGCAATTACAGGCGTACCACGTTTTGATAAACGGGAGAATACACTTGGTAGCTGGCGTTGATCGGACAAAGACCACATCATACGTGATGCCGCATACAGTCCTGAGTTTGCAGCCGAAAGAAGTGCGGTAATAATCACGAAACGGATAATGTCATCGGCATAAGGAATACCAATGTAGTTAAATACCGTCACAAAAGGACTACTACTCACGCCTTCACCGCCTAAGCCTGCAACTTGGAACGGCAGTAGGGCACTGATCACAATGATGGTACCGACAAAGAAAATTAATAGGCGCCAGATCGCTGCATTGATGGCTTTAGGCACGTTTTCAGCAGGGTCTTTGGTTTCACCTGCAGCAACCCCGATCAATTCTGTGCCCGAGAAAGCAAAGTTGACAATCAGCATGGTGGTAAAGATGGGGATCAGGCCTTGCGGGAACCAACCGTGCGCGGTCAGATTGTGGAACAGCGGGGCTGACTCGTAACCATTAAATGAGATCAAACCAAAAATCGCCAATAAGCCTAAAATAATGAAGGCAATGACGGTGACGACTTTAACCAAGGCTAACCAGAATTCCGACTCAGCAAACATTCGGGTTGAGGTCAGATTGAGTCCTAAAATGGTCACGGCAAAGATGATGGTCCAAACCCACATTGAAATATCAGGGAACCATTCCTGCATCAACAGGGCCGCAGCAGTAAATTCGGTGCCTAAGGTCGCGGTCCACGTGAGCCAGTAGACCCAGGAAATCATATAACCTGTGCCTGGACCAATATATTTTTGAGCGTATGCACCAAAAGATCCAGCAACAGGCATATGTACTGCAAGTTCACCTAAACAGAGCATGACCATGTAAGCAATTAAACCACCTAGGATATAGGCAATAATTGCACCCACAGGGCCAGTTTGAGCGATAACTTCACCAGAACCTAAAAATAAACCTGTACCAATTGCACCGCCTAAAGAAAGCATCACTAAATGGCGAGTGCTCATTGCACGTTTTAAAGTTTTTGATTCTGAATGCGTATTCGAGTTGGAAGATTGCATACGACAATTTGTCCAAGCATAGAGAAGCGGCTATTTTATGGAAAATTCGGAAATGTGCAATCTGATTGAAGAAGATTGTGAGAAAAATATAATTATTAGTATAAAGAATATGGCGTCCCTACGGGGATTCGAACCCCGGTTACCGCCGTGAAAGGGCGATGTCCTAGGCCTCTAGACGATAGGGA
>NZ_BBTF01000122.1:0-1978 GCF_000876115.1 Acinetobacter sp. NBRC 110496 | reverse complement strand
GTATTGATCATCTATAGGGAATAAGCCATATTTTTGCTACAGTGAACCAAATTAAGATCATCTATTTACTAGGCCTCGCATTTGCGGGGTTTTTAATGCTGAATAAAAGGAAAACTTGATGGAATTGCCCAATATTATTCAACAATTTATTGGAAACAGCGTTTTAGAGCCAAATAAAATTGGTCAGTCGCCATCGGATGTTTATTCTTTTAATCGAAATAATGAAACTTTTTTTCTTAAGCGATCTAGCACTTTATATACAGAGACCACATACAGTGTCTCTCGCGAAGCGAAAATGTTGAGTTGGCTCTCTGAGAAATTAAAGGTGCCTGAACTCATCATGACTTTTCAGGATGAGCAGTTTGAATTCATGATCACTAAAGCGATCAATGCAAAACCAATTTCAGCGCTTTTTTTAACAGACCAAGAATTGCTTGCTATCTATAAGGAGGCACTCAATCTGTTAAATTCAGTTGCTATTATTGATTGTCCATTTATTTCAAACATTGATCATCGGTTAAAAGAGTCAAAATTTTTTATTGATAACCAACTCCTTGACGATATAGATCAAGATGATTTTGACGCTGAATTATGGGGAGACCATAAAACTTACCTAAGTCTATGGAATGAGTTAACTGAGACTCATGTTGAAGAAAGATTGGTTTTTTCTCATGGCGATATCACGGATAGTAATATTTTTATAGATAAATTCAATGAAATTTACTTTTTAGATCTTGGCCGTGCTGGGTTAGCAGATGAATTTGTAGATATATCCTTTGTTGAACGTTGCCTAAGAGAGGATGCATCGGAGGAAACTGCGAAAATATTTTTAAAGCATTTAAAAAATGATAGACCTGACAAAAGGAATTATTTTTTAAAACTTGATGAATTGAATTGATTCCAAGCATTATCTAAAAATACTTAATTGTCTTTTTACGTTGCTAAATTTTAAATAAATAAGTGAAGAAAGTTAGTGAAGCCACTGATTTAAAGTTTTATATCACCAGTAAATCTAAATTTTGGTTTTTAAAATGAGCTTATTTAAAATAGCTAAAACTGTTTATTAGCTTAACTTGTGATTTAAGTTTTTTTGAATATAAAAGTGTTAATTTATTAGCTTTGCAAGTTTATTTAAATTTCATCGTGCAACATTTTTAACCAATTTTATTATCGATGGTATTTTTTTGTCTGCTTTTCTTTTCTTAGTCTTTTATCTATCTGTCAGCCATATAGTATTTTATTAAATTCTTATGGGAAATGACGAATGTTAAATTATCTTAAGAGCTTTAATAATATCAATACTTATTTGATTTTATCGATAATTCTGCTGTTAATCATAATATCTCTAGATTATTTCTAAACTGAATGAATGTTTATAATGAGTGATTCATATTGCTATTGAAATCGCCTTCTCACTTTGAAAGAAGGCGAGGATGAGGGGCTTTTATGTTGATTTATCGTTTTAAAAATATCTTATAAAAGAAGCCTAATGTGTTTTCTTATATAGGTTTAAACATAATTGTTGTATATATTAAATCTAATTGATCTTATAATTTTCCTTTATTTTTTTGTATTGTTTTGCAGGTTTAAAAGTGAAAATTTCTAAAGGATTATTGAGTCTCATCAGCTATGCTTGTTTAATCATCAGTTTTCCAGTGATTGCTAAAACCAACACAAGTTTAGTTTCACCTAAAAAAGGTGTGATTTGTGATCAATATATTTGTGTAAATAACAAAGGTGTATCAAAATCACTTACGGCTCAATATTTAGGAACCCAAAAAGCGAATAAAGTTTTCTCACAAGGCGATTTTGATCACTCTGCATTTACTTTCTCAAATGGGGTGTTCTGCGATACAAATACAAAACGATGCCATATAGATCGATATTTTGACAATGGACATCGAAGTAAAGTTAATCAAAAGATAACAGATCAGCTTTTTAATAATAAGTAATTCTTTGCCATAAATCGGCTAAAGAG
>NZ_BBTF01000123.1:0-1976 GCF_000876115.1 Acinetobacter sp. NBRC 110496 | reverse complement strand
GCATTGATACCATTTTCTGACTCTTCAGCTAGTGATTGTTTGATTTCTCCCATTTTCGTTAAACCAAGCACTTTACCCATACCTGTCGGATCAATTGCATACTCCGCAGGCATTACACAAGTAACTAGCACAACAACGGCACTTACGGCAGCAATTGCTGTTGATTTAATTAACTTTTTTGATGAAGGTAATTCGATATCTTTTGGAATTTCAGCGTTATACATAATTTAGATCCTTATTGAGTAATGAAGCCAGTAAGTTGATAGCCAACAAGTAAAAAACCGAGGAACATGAGGAAGACATTGCTTTGATAGGCTGTTTTAAAGAAATAAGGTGTCTTTCTCCAAAACGTCATTAATAACAAGATGATGCACAGAGCCATAAACTGACCTAATTCAACCCCAATATTGAATGAGATTAAATTTGCCAACAGTCCATCACTCGGAACTTCATATTCCTGAATTTTTACTGCAAGTCCAAAACCATGAATCAGACCAAAAATTAAAGTTGCGATTTTCGTGTTTGGTTGAAAACCAAACCAACGCTGATAAGCCCCCAAGTTATCAAGAGCCTTATAAACAATCGAAAAACCAATGATTGCATCAATGATGTAGGCGTTTATCGAGATATTGTAATAAACACCCACCAGCATCGTAATCGAATGCCCAAGTGCAAATAGGCTGACGTACAAGCCGATATCTTTCATTCGGTATAAGAAGAAGATAATGCCAACAAGAAATAGTAAATGGTCATATCCAGTGACCATATGTTTCGCACCCAAATAGATGAATGGAATCACATGAACGCCATAAATTTCTTGAATATAACCCTTATCACCTTCTGCTACTCCATGAGCAAAAAGTGTAGGACTTACCAATGTAATGAATAAAGCAAGTAATAGCTTTATGTAAGCACTTAATTTCACAATGTGTGAAGCAATAATTTGCATGTATATCAAACTCCAAAATTTAAAATGAATTGAAAATCCATTAACTTTTTGGGCGGTTTAAAAATACGACTCACCATCAGATAAACATATTCTTTTGACCAATCTAGAATTGATATCCCCTTTAAGAGATGGGCTAAAGCGGTCGATTTAAGTGCGTCATAGCCAACAAAATGTTCATAGTAATTATCTTGGTGACTATGTGAATGTTGTTGGCTTATCTCATGATGGTGAGAGTGAATTGCATCAATTGAAACGTGTCTCTGAAATTCATTTTCAGTTACATGCTCATTAAAGTGCAAACATAAAGCGAGACTGATCATGCAGACTAGCCACATCATCACAAATTTGCTTTGTTTATCTCGCAATATATTTGTCATTAAAGATGCCCCTAAACAACCTGTTCAGTGGCATCGTTTGATTTTCTTGACCTACCTTGGTTAAACCACACATATAAGGTCGGCAAAATAATCAAAGTCAGTAAGGTTGATGAAATAATCCCACCAATAACGACAGTTGCAATTGGGCGCTGGACTTCAGAGCCAATGCCTACGTTTAAGGCCATCGGAATAAAACCTAATGAAGCGACCAAAGCTGTAATCAACACGGGGCGGAGTCTTTCCATTGCACCATGTTTCACTGCATCAATGACACTTTCACCTTGAACTCTAAGCCGCTGAATGGCTGAAACAAGAACCAAACCATTCAGCACAGCAACACCCGATAAGGCAATGAAACCCACAGCCGCAGAAATTGAGAATGGAATATCACGTAGTGCTAAAGCAATCACACCACCTGTTAGTGCAAATGGCACACCTGTGAATACCAAGATACTGTTTCTAATATTACCTAAAGCCATATAGATCATGGCAAAGATCAGAATTAAAGCAATCGGTACTACAACCATAAGACGATTTGAAGCAGATTCCATCTGCTCAAACGTACCGCCCCAAGTCAGCCAATAACCATCTGGTAATTTAAAATCAGCATTCAGCTTAGATTGTGCTTCTGAAATGTAACTACCAATATC
>NZ_BBTF01000124.1:0-1975 GCF_000876115.1 Acinetobacter sp. NBRC 110496 | reverse complement strand
CATGGTGGAGACTAGGAGAGTCGAACTCCTGACCTCCTGCGTGCAAAGCAGGCGCTCTACCAACTAAGCTAAGTCCCCAGCTTATCACTTAATGAACGACATATCTTTTAATCTAAGCTTCAGCAATCAGATTTGGTGGGTCTGACAAGACTTGAACTTGTGACCCCACGCTTATCAAGCGTGTGCTCTAACCAACTGAGCTACAGACCCTCAGATACATCTTCGAAGAACAACTTGTTGTGGATTCTTACCAGTCACCAATCTTTCGTTAAGGAGGTGATCCAGCCGCAGGTTCCCCTACGGCTACCTTGTTACGACTTCACCCCAGTCATCGGCCACACCGTGGTAAGCGTCCTCCTTGCGGTTAGACTACCTACTTCTGGTGCAACAAACTCCCATGGTGTGACGGGCGGTGTGTACAAGGCCCGGGAACGTATTCACCGCGGCATTCTGATCCGCGATTACTAGCGATTCCGACTTCATGGAGTCGAGTTGCAGACTCCAATCCGGACTACGATCGGCTTTTTGAGATTAGCATCCTATCGCTAGGTAGCAACCCTTTGTACCGACCATTGTAGCACGTGTGTAGCCCTGGCCGTAAGGGCCATGATGACTTGACGTCGTCCCCGCCTTCCTCCAGTTTGTCACTGGCAGTATCCTTAAAGTTCCCGACATTACTCGCTGGCAAATAAGGAAAAGGGTTGCGCTCGTTGCGGGACTTAACCCAACATCTCACGACACGAGCTGACGACAGCCATGCAGCACCTGTATCTAGATTCCCGAAGGCACCAATCCATCTCTGGAAAGTTTCTAGTATGTCAAGGCCAGGTAAGGTTCTTCGCGTTGCATCGAATTAAACCACATGCTCCACCGCTTGTGCGGGCCCCCGTCAATTCATTTGAGTTTTAGTCTTGCGACCGTACTCCCCAGGCGGTCTACTTATCGCGTTAGCTGCGCCACTAAAGCCTCAAAGGCCCCAACGGCTAGTAGACATCGTTTACGGCATGGACTACCAGGGTATCTAATCCTGTTTGCTCCCCATGCTTTCGTACCTCAGCGTCAGTATTAGGCCAGATGGCTGCCTTCGCCATCGGTATTCCTCCAGATCTCTACGCATTTCACCGCTACACCTGGAATTCTACCATCCTCTCCCATACTCTAGCTTCCCAGTATCGAATGCAATTCCCAAGTTAAGCTCGGGGATTTCACATCCGACTTAAAAAGCCGCCTACGCACGCTTTACGCCCAGTAAATCCGATTAACGCTCGCACCCTCTGTATTACCGCGGCTGCTGGCACAGAGTTAGCCGGTGCTTATTCTGCGAGTAACGTCCACTATCCTAGAGTATTAATCTAGGTAGCCTCCTCCTCGCTTAAAGTGCTTTACAACCAAAAGGCCTTCTTCACACACGCGGCATGGCTGGATCAGGCTTTCGCCCATTGTCCAATATTCCCCACTGCTGCCTCCCGTAGGAGTCTGGGCCGTGTCTCAGTCCCAGTGTGGCGGATCATCCTCTCAGACCCGCTACAGATCGTCGCCTTGGTAGGCCTTTACCCCACCAACTAGCTAATCCGACTTAGGCTCATCATTTAGCGCAAGGTCCGAAGATCCCCTGCTTTCTCCCGTAGGACGTATGCGGTATTAGCATTCCTTTCGGAATGTTGTCCCCCACTAAATGGCAGATTCCTAAGCATTACTCACCCGTCCGCCGCTAGGTTAGGTAGCAAGCTACCCTTCCCCGCTCGACTTGCATGTGTTAAGCCTGCCGCCAGCGTTCAATCTGAGCCATGATCAAACTCTTCAGTTTAAAATCATTAGTAGCTTATGGCTACAAATCTTGGCTCATCAATTTTCTGACTAAAAATTCGCTCAAATAAACTTCGAGAAATTTCTACTCTTCAATCAATGAAATATTTTCGATTGATCAACTAGTAAAAATCCACACAAGTTGTTCTTCTATTCTCTTAATGATCTT
>NZ_BBTF01000125.1:0-1939 GCF_000876115.1 Acinetobacter sp. NBRC 110496 | reverse complement strand
TCATAATAATAGCGGCACATTTCTTCAAAAGTACGTCGATTTGATACATCTGTAAGTTCATCATGCTGACTCAAATGTAACAACTCAGAGGCCTGAATCCGCAAAATCTGTTCATCAATCTCTGATATTTTCGACTTTATAAATATTTTTCTTTCTTTAGAGGTTAACATCACACTAATCGAAAAACCGAGCAGTAAACTTCCAATCAGCGTCCGCCCAATCATTAAAAAGTCACTTGTATGATTAAGTAAATATAAAATAAACAAGATAGAAACTGCAGCAAATGAGCCAATCCACAACATATGTAATGGTCGAATTCCACTCAGAATAAATCCCAACATATATAAAAAGGCAATTAAAACCATCGCCTGATTCTGCAATACCAGATTGGAAACACTCATCATCAGCACTGAGGTCAATACAATAGTTAAGAAAACAATCAGGCAGGCTGTCGGATAAAATAAATTACTCAGCCTCTTAAATCTTGAAAAGACCCAAAATAAGAAAAGTGCAATACCAACAACCATTAAACTCAAAATACTGTAGATAAAATCGAGAACAAAATGCTCACTGGCACGTATGACAATAAAATTAGAGGGTAGAATCAGCAGAACAAAAACAGTATAGGTAATCACTCCCTGCCCAAAAAACTGAATTGCATTGAGGCGGGTTCGATCAACATTAAAGGTCCAAAATTCATTTTCTAATTGTTGAGGTAAAGTTTGATGAGAACTTTTTGACTTGGAATGTTGGGCAACAAGCTGCTCTAGGTCTTCTTTTGCCCTCTGCAACTGATCAAGATCATAGCCATTGTCCATCCCATACACTCTTTTTATACTGCACTATTTTTGTGCCGCATAAAAAATAACATAAATTCTCATTTTGTCATGTGCTTTGCTTAACCACTTATCCGTAATTGTAGTTACCATTTTCACACTTTAT
Source organism: Acinetobacter sp. NBRC 110496 (assembly GCF_000876115.1). Lineage (NCBI taxonomy): Bacteria > Pseudomonadati > Pseudomonadota > Gammaproteobacteria > Moraxellales > Moraxellaceae > Acinetobacter > Acinetobacter sp. NBRC 110496. Next base: position 997 of record NZ_BBTF01000125.1, on the reverse strand, counting down.
GCATTATTATTTGTATTATTTTTAAGTTTGAAGTAGACCTTGAATACTCTTACACTTTTGCAACCAGATGATTGGCACGCACACCTGCGTGATGGTTTAGCTTTAAAACGTACTGTCCCTGATTTAGCCAAACAATTTGCACGCGCAATTTGTATGCCCAATCTTGTTCCACCCGTCAAAACTGTAGATGAAGCTTTAGCCTATCGCGAGCGTATTCTTGCCCATGTCCCAGAAGGGCTTCATTTTGATCCGCGTATGGTGCTTTATTTTACCGATCACACTTCTCCAGATGAAGTGCGTAAAATTAAAGAGTCTGAATTTGTCAATGCCATCAAGCTTTATCCTGCGGGTGCAACCACTAACTCAGATAATGGCGTTAGTGATATTCGTAAAGTGTACGCTGTGATCGAACAACTGGAAGAACATCAAGTTCCGCTGTTGCTTCATGGTGAAGTCACGCATAATCATGTTGACATTTTTGATCGTGAAAAAAGATTCCTAGATGAAGTACTGTCACCGTTACTGAAGCAGTTCCCACAATTAAAAGTCGTACTAGAACACATTACAACAAGTGATGCGGCAAATTTTGTACTGGAACAAGATCGTAATGTTGCAGCAACCATTACCCCTCAACATTTATTATTCAACCGCAATGATATGTTAGTGGGTGGCGTCAAACCACATTTCTATTGCTTGCCAATTTTAAAACGTCAAACGCATCAAACCACCTTGCTGGAAGTGGCAACTAGCGGCAATCCAAAATTCTTCTTAGGTACAGATAGTGCTCCACATGCGCAAAATGCCAAAGAGAATGCCTGTGGTTGTGCAGGCTGCTATAGCGCACCTAATGCCATTGAGCTTTATGCACAGGCATTTGACCAAGTCGGTAAACTAGAACGTCTGGAAGGTTTTGCCAGCATGTTTGGTGCTGATTTCTATGGCCTACCACGCAATACTTCAACCATTACGCTCGTCAAAGAAGACATTACCGTCGCTG
>NZ_BBTF01000126.1:0-1890 GCF_000876115.1 Acinetobacter sp. NBRC 110496 | reverse complement strand
ATTCAGAATTGAAATAGAAAAATTTAAAAATAAATAACTTGGAAATAGATTTTATGATAAAATTCAATCAGCTATATTAATTTCTACACTTATGTCTGCACTACAAAAAATTAATGAAGATATGATAGTGAATCTTCCTAAGGGTGATTTACACGTTCATTTAAATGGAGCTATTCCAACAAATTTAGTTAAGGAATTATTAGCAAAAAATACAAATGGAATTCCCTCAAATTTTGATATTAATAAAGATTTAAATATTCTCGAACCACAAAAAAATCTGCAAGATTATTTAAAACCATGGAAAGTCTTAAATTTAATACCTAGATCGCAGAGTGATTTAAATAAAATAGTATTACAAACATTTTTTAGTTTAAAACGGCTTTGTTGTATAAACATTCTTCAAGATACTGATTTTTAAGGATTTGTTTAAATTTTAATCCAAAAATAAATTAAACAAAATCATAGTCTTAGATATTTATGCAACAAAGCCCCATTAGAGCTAAACTCCATTTACTAATGTCATATTTAAATCTAATGGTATGAAAGTACTATCAAATATACTGTTTAAATTACAGCGATTTCATTCTTGCTTCCATTATTTCGAATTTGAAGTCTTGGAACCATTGAATTATTTAAGTAATCATAAATAACCATTTCAGGATGATGCAGATCAAATGCTTGTCCAAACCATATACAAGCAGCATTGGATGCACATGGTAAGACATGAATTTTGGTAATTCCTTTATCTGTTAGACTATGAAATAACGCATGAATATCTTGCATGAAACTTAGTCCTCGTTCAGGATTTCTTATTGCTCCATTCCCCATATATTCTGGTTTAGCAGTAATATTAATTACCGGATGTCCTAATTCAACAGCCTTATTTTTAGAGGTTTCTGGATCAGCAGTGAGATTCAATCTAATAGTAATTTCAGTACAATCTTCTATTTCACTGAAATTATTAATTTCATACGCTTTGGTTGTACATATAAGATCAGGCCACATCCAACAACTTCCATCCCTATACATAAGCATAGGTATAAATTTCCCTTTATTTCCTAATTTACTTCCTAATGCTATTAGGCATGGCATAGGGCCGAAGCCAAAAATAGCTACTCTCTTATCATCAAATTTAGTTTCCCTAAGTAATTGTTCTGTTTGAACTTCAAATTCTTCTAAAAAATACTTTTTATAGAACTCATCAGCTGAAGCTCTTAAATGAGCTGGTAATGGTTCATGAATTAGTGTCTTATCTTTATGCAAAATAGATTTTAATGGGAGAAGGCAGCTTGCAATATCACGTCGTGAAGGAGACTGAGGAATATTGCGATTCACGGGCCAGAAAAATAAATACACTGGCATAGGAGTAAAGCTTAAAGAATCTAATAAATCTTCGCATTGTGCTGTGAAATTACTTCTCATTTGCGAGAGTCTTGAAGCTGTATATTCTGCGCCAGCAACTTTATCAATTAACCTATGATGTTTTTCACATAATAATAAAATATTCGTTGGATCATCTGATAGTTGATATGAGAAGAAGGGGATACCGCGAGTAGAATTTTCTGATGCTGCAACATTATGAGCTAAAACGCCATATGTACCTTCAAATCCAGTTATTTCATCTATGTTTAATTTTGCACCACATCCTTTAAACATACATCGGCCATGACTTGAGAGATAAATCTGGTTTTTATCTTTTTCAGATAAATCGTTACCCCTACCTGTAAGATGCTCAAAATCAAAAATTCTTTTTATGAAATATTCTAATTGGTTTACAGGGTTTGGTTTTTGTTTAGGAATCTTTCTAGGAACAAAATCTACATCTTTAACTTCGCTCTCTTGAGAGGAGGTTAAATTCCATGTTTCTTTTAACTTTTCAAAATCATGTAG
>NZ_BBTF01000127.1:0-1829 GCF_000876115.1 Acinetobacter sp. NBRC 110496 | reverse complement strand
ATTGTTTTGCGTTTTTACTAAATCCACGACCGACTCCAAGTTTTAAGCAATGAGCTTGATTACCTAATTTTAGAGTAATTTGTATGAATATAATTTTTTTTAAAAATAGTTATATGTCTATTCAGTTGAAGACGATTATCTACCATAAAGCTTATTGAGCTTTTCGGATGCTAAATCACTAAATTTGACGTAAATTGTGCTGGATGTCTTTGCCAATTTAACTTCAAGATGCTCATTAATCTGGATGTAAGCACCTTTACTAATATTTAGATCTTTAGTTAACTCCTGGATAGCCTGATCAAACCTATTCTCTTCTATCTTTAATAGTGAATATTCATTACTAATATTCAAATTAATAGATTTAGCGACCTGTTCAAAAGTGCGAATCATATTAAAACATAGGTCTATTTTTCTTTTTTTATTGATGCCAGTGCCGTGTATAAGTTGACAAAAACAACTAAACATGCGAAAAGACATTTTTGGTTAAACGATGTTTGCACATGCCACGGATTGTTACCGTCCCACTCAGCTTAGAACAGCGTGCACAACTAATTCTCCTGACCAAGCATGCAGCACATTGGCGTGAAAGACAACGTGCCCAAACCATTCTCTGGCTTTCCGAAGGTAAAACTGTTGCCGAAGTTGCTGCGTTACAAGAGCGTATCCCAGAAACCATAAGGCTACAACGCCGACATTGGGAGCTACATCAGTTTGAATCGATTCAAGAAGGTCATCGCTCAGGCCGTCCCAATACACTGACCTCAAACTATCAGGCTCAAATCTTAGAGTGGGTCAACACAAGCCCACTCAATGCAGAACAAATCCGAGTCAAACTGCATGAAAAACACGGTGTGTCCGTGTCTGTTGAAACTCTTCGCAAGTTTTTGCGAGATTCAGGCATGGTCTTCAAACGCACCCGCCACAGCTTGAAAAAAAAGAGACCCGACCGCATTTGGACAAGCGCAACAGCAGATTGAAGCATTACGTGAGCAAGCGGCACGTGGTGAAATTGTATTGGGCTATGTCGACGAAACAGGATTTTCGGCTACGCCAGATAACCGTTATGCATGGACAAAGATAGGCGATGTTCATGCGGTTGATGCTGTAAGACTAAAGCGAGTTAATGTGATGGGTTGTCTGCTGTCAACGGGTCATCTGATCACCAGTTGCCTACAGGAATCCGTTAACAGTCGCTGGTTTTATGCCTATTTGATGGGTGTAGCAGCACAGGTGAAACGCAGCTATCAAGTTCCTTTGGTGTTGATTGTTGACAATGCCTCGATTCATTGCAGCAAACAGATGGTAGATTGGCGCAAGCTTCTTGTACAAGAGTATTCAACGACTTTGTATTTTCTACCTGCGTATAGTCCTGAGCTGAATAGAATTGAGATGGTTTGGAAGCAGATGAAGTATAACTGGCGGGATTTTAAGGTGATGAAGGCAGATCAAATAGAGCGTTGGGTTGGGCAGATTTCAAAGGGTTTTGGTAATGAATACATGTTTACTTTTTAGTTGATACTTACGGGTTCTAGGAGATTTCTCGACAAACTTAAAACTCCATATCGTGTCGTATATACCAACTTGATTTGCCAAAACATCAACAAGAGAAGCGTTGCTAGATAGATTATCCAAGTCAGCAAGTGCTTTTCTTACCATCTTTAGTCCGAATACCTTACTGTTATGAGTACAATACTTCGTATAAAACCTAGTTTTTGCATCTGATTGGTGATTTATCTTAATAACTATTTGGTTATAAACCTTAATCCAATAAATATTACTCAATGTTAAATGATGTGTGCTGAAAAAACAGGAGGTTTTAACTTGGTAAA
>NZ_BBTF01000128.1:0-1690 GCF_000876115.1 Acinetobacter sp. NBRC 110496 | reverse complement strand
CTGGAGTGTTTTAAGCATGGTATTCATGACTGATCTCCTAAATCCACTTTGAATTTTCTAAAAAACTCTCATTTTTTTCTTCAAAATTTGAAGATGAAGATGAAGATGAAGATGAAGATGAAGGGCATGATTCAAGCATGGCTTTACGCATGGTTACTGGTTTTGTTCAAAGCTTAATTAAACTTTGAGGATTAGATTGGACAGCACCAGACTTCACGACGCTTTGTAGAAGACAAAAGTATATTGATATTCAAATTAGCTACCAGAAAAGTCATGATGGGTTACACCTACTCGTCGACTCTACGGGTTTAAAATTTTTAGGTGAAGGCGAATGGAAGCGTAAGAAATATCAGCCTGAATACCGTCGGCAATGGCGTAAACTGCATATTGGTATAGATGCTGAAACACTGCAAATACGTGCCGTTCAGCTTACGACAAATAATGTCAGTGATTCACAAGTACTTGGTGATTTACTCGATCAGATTCCCCAAGATGAGCATATTGACTCCGTTTATACCGTTGGTGCTTATGACACGAAGCGGTGTCGCCAGTTGATCACAGATCGAAATGCCCATGCGATTATTCCACCCAGAAAAAATGCGAAGCCTTGGAAAGATACAAAAGTTCATTCGCTAGAGTGAAATGAATGACTTCGCACTGTTAAACGTTTAGGCAGGACACTATGGAAAAAATGGTCGGGCTACCATCAGCGAAGTCTGGTAGAAACCAAGATGCACTGCATCAAATTATTAGGCGATAAACTCAATGCTCGGAATTTTGATAGCCAAGTCAACGAGATTCATGCACGTGTGGCCATCTTAAATAAGTTTACGGAGCTCGGCCGACCTCACACCCAAGTTGCCACTTAAATTTGAATAACTTAGGAAGGCTCTATCTTTAAAATCTTTATGCAACAAAGCCTTGGAAAAATACGAGTTGTGATCGAACACATTAATAGTCAATTGAAAACATTTAGAATATTAAGTGAACGCTATCGAAATAGACGGAAAAGATTCAGTTTACGCATTAACTTAATTGCTGCACTCGTAAACCGGATAAACTTGAAATAATCACTTTCGCAAGAGATCTAGTCAATAAGTACTTATAAAATATTCTCCCATACTAAGAATAGGGAATATTATTAGTAATGGAACCAACATTGAACAATGGAAATTCGTTCATCCGTCACTTCATAAACTAATCTATGCTTTTCATCAATTCTACGGCTCCAGAATCCTGAAAGATTTGCTTTTAAAGGTTCTGGTTTTCCAGTTCCTTCAAAGGGTGTTCTTTGACATTCTCTGATTAAGGTATTGATACGTTTGAGTATCTTTTTATCCTGTGTTTGCCAATAGATATATTCATCCCAGGCATTTTCAGTCCATTCGACATTACGACTCGTCATCTTTAATCAACTCTCTTTGTTTGGTTTTACCTGCGCGTAATTGAGCAATTGATTCGTTTAAACGAGTGGTATTATTTGGAGATGAAAGGAGATACAACGTTTCCATTAAACTGTCGTAATGATCTTGTCCCATTACTACAGCATGACCGCCTTCTTTTCTTGTAATGAAAGCGACATCTGCATCATCAATAACTTTATCTAAAACAGATTTTAAGTTGTTACGTGCGTCTGTATATGTAAATACATGCATATATTTCTCCCTCATAAAGTAAGCTGTATTAAAAC
>NZ_BBTF01000129.1:0-1626 GCF_000876115.1 Acinetobacter sp. NBRC 110496 | reverse complement strand
TTGTATAGTTTTAACCAGCGTATATCTGTTGGTGGCATTACACCTAGTTGTCTTGCTGTTAATACAACCTCACACAAAATAGTTCTTACATATGCATGGTTTTTAAAAATCTTAGTAGCAACGGGATGTTTAATGTATTTGTGAATTCTTTTTCTAAGGAAATCAAAATTAAACCCTACAAGCTTACGATCGCCCTCAACATACTGATTTTCAATTGCAAACAATGGGTTGTTAGGTATATTTTTTGTGCAAATATCCCAATAGTAATTAATTAATGTTGTTGAATCTTTTTTGATTTTACGGAACTCTTCATCATCCATAGATTCATCGGTTGCACATGCTACTGGTAAATACAAAGCTAGCAAAATTGTATCAACATCGGATAAATACGATAATTCATCGGGTGATGTTTCTTTTGAATTATCAAGGGTTATCCAAAGATCCCCTAGTTGTTCACGTAAGACATTTAAAAACTTCTCTTCATCTATGATAGGTACTGTTTCACTTTTATCATTATATTCTTTCGTTACTCCGTTGATTGTAATGTTCACAAGGCGCTCTTTAGTTCCTGTAATTAACTCATGCCTATTTGCAAACTCATAAGTTGAATCTAGCGCTTTAAAATGACCATTGTTCGTATCATATTTTGACAAGTCTAATGGACCAAAAACCTGTAAGTGTCTTTGGTTTGGAATTTGTTCCTCTATGAACTCTTCTAGGTTCATGCTTTTGATAAAGCCCCGTGCTGGATGCTCGCTGTTGAAGCGGTCATAAGCTTTCTTTATCCAAGGTGTTGCCAGCAAAAATATTAATAAATTCCATGCTTGACTGGCTTTTGAAATTTGAAAAATAGTGACTTCGCTAAACTTATTTTGACAAAATAATGGAAGCCAATTGTTTGTTGGTTTACATAGGTGTTCTGTTGAATACACCAACTCACTTAGTAGAGGCACGTAGTTAAGCCCGATAGCTTTGAATATGCTATGTATCCACCATAGAGGAATAATTAAAATACCTTTTGTGTATACTAAAAACCCTACAATTTGAGGTTTATAAGCAAACCATACAGCCAAAAAAGCCACTAAAACCATAACAACAGTAAATATATAAATATGATTCTCATGTACAAGCTTATCTTTTGGATCTGCCATTTTATAGCCTATTAATATGTGTATTGTTGGGTATTATATAGTTAATATTGGTTTTAATCTAATTCCCCTTAAACCTTTTAAGGATTTTAAGTCTGGTTTTAAGCTCTTGACTAAAGTGGCATTTAATACCTTTTAAAGCTTAAATCAGGTCAATCTCAACACTAAGCCAGTATTCTTGGTCAAATACTAAAAAGAATGAATAAGAAGCCCTCCCCTACTAGACATTTAAGTGGATTAACCGCCTATATAATAAATTTCTCTATAAATATTGTTGGTAGTCTTTTTATTGAATAGGGCACTCCCCTACTCAGCTAATATAGATCATTTTCAGTTGTGCATTTCACAACGTCTACTCATTTATTTAACTGTAAGTAGTAGTAAGCCCTCCCCTCTTCTTGGCAACTCCATTTTTATCAGTCTGATAATGAATAAATCAACGATTTAGAATCGAAAAACCGTTATCAGCCTAATAATG
>NZ_BBTF01000130.1:0-1548 GCF_000876115.1 Acinetobacter sp. NBRC 110496 | reverse complement strand
TGCAACAAAGCCGAGCATGTGCTGTTTGTGATAAATTGAGATTATGTTGAGTGAGTTCTCTAATAATTCTAAGTTGTTGAAAGTTCATAATTTGGATATAGAATATAAAAATAAGAGCAAATATATAAATAAATGCTCTTTTAGATGATCAATGATTAACGCATTGTGACGAATTCTTCAGCAGAAGTCGGATGAATTGCTAAAGTGTTATCGAAGTCTTTTTTAGTTGCTCCCATTTTTAAAGCAACAGCAAAGCCTTGCAGAATTTCATCCATACCGTATCCAATACCATGAATTCCGACCACTTTCTCATCAGTTCCTACACAAATTAATTTCATTTTTGTGAGTTGTCGATGTTCTGTTATCGCTGTATACATGGATGTAAAGGAAGAACTATAAATTTTGATGGCATCTTTACCAAATTTTTCTATGGCTTGATCTTCGGTTAATCCAACTGTTCCAATAGGTGGGTGACTAAACACCACAGTCGGAATATTTTCATAATCTAAATGTTCATTTGGCTTATTGTTAAATAAACGTTCAGACAGTCTTCGACCCGCTGCCACAGCAACAGGTGTTAACTCGACTTTACCTGTAATATCACCCACTGCATAAATGCCAGACTGTGTTGTATTTTGATATGCATCAACATGAATAAAGCGATTCTCGTTCAATTGAACTTGAGTCTTATTAAGATTGATCGCTTCAGTTGCAGGTTTTCTACCAATTGCCCAAATCAAGCAATCTACACTATGTTCTGTACCATCTTCTAGGTGTAATACAAGTGAGTTATCTTGAACTTTAGTCACTTTGTTAATCTGACTATGAGTATGCACGTTAATATTTTCACTGCGCATATTCTCTAATAGTGTTTTACCAAGGAAATGATCTAATCCACGCAAAGGCTGATGTTTACGAATAAATAATTGTACATTCGAACCCAATGCATTAAGAACACCTGCCAATTCCACAGCAATATAGCCAGAACCAACAATAGCAGTCCGCTTCGGTAAGTGTTCTAATCCGAAGAAACCATTGGAATCAATACCATATTCAGCACCTTCAATTTCAGGTTTGAATGCTTGAGTCCCCGTAGCAATTAAAATATGGTCAGCTGTGTACGTTTCACCATTTACTTCAATTGTTTGAGCATCTAAAAATTTTGCAAAACCTCGAATGACATCAACATTATTTTTAGCTAGTCCTGTGTCATACGATGTATGTATTCGGCTGATATAGGCTTGTCTGTTTTCAACTAATTTCTTCCAGTTAAAGGATTTCAATTCTGTATTAAAGCCATAGTCAGGACCATATTTATGAATCGCATCGGCAATTTGAGCTGAATACCACATCACTTTTTTAGGAACACATCCTACGTTGACACAGGTTCCACCAATATCACCCATTTCTATCAGTGCACATTTCTTACCATACATGGCAGCACGATTGACTGATGCAATACCGCCACTGCCTCCGCCAATCGCAATATAATCATAGTGTTTAGACATAAATGAAATTCCTGTTTTTTAGATTTAAAAAGTTAATGAT
>NZ_BBTF01000131.1:0-1505 GCF_000876115.1 Acinetobacter sp. NBRC 110496 | reverse complement strand
ACTTTTTTGAATCCGTCAATGCGTAAGTCCTAGCTTTTACTTCAGTACTGCGTTTAGGGTGGATAGAAAAGGGGCTAGCTGCTATGATTGCCCCCGAAATCCTCCAAAATAGATATCTTTCTTAATATGACACTTACGCCACCATAAGTTTATTTACCTCTTAAATCAGTAAATAACTCATCACTGTCTAGTGATGTGGTGTAGTAGCTTGTGTGTCGTATATATCACATCACTAGCCTTTCTTAAAATGTAAAAAAATAGGCTATTTCATGTTATCCACTATTCGAGAACAATGGTTCTCTAATATTCGCGGGGATGTCCTTGCGGGTATTGTTGTCGCTTTGGCTCTAATTCCTGAAGCAATTGCCTTCTCTATTATTGCAGGTGTCGATCCTAAAGTCGGGTTATACGCTTCATTCTGTATTGCCGTGGTGATTGCTTTTGTAGGTGGTCGCCCTGGTATGATTTCTGCGGCAACCGGTGCCATGGCGTTATTAATGGTAACACTGGTTAAAGAGCATGGTCTGCAATACTTATTAGCAGCCACAATTTTGACAGGATTTATTCAAATCTTAGCCGGCTATCTAAAATTAGGTGCCTTGATGCGGTTTGTATCCAAGTCAGTTGTGATTGGCTTTGTGAATGCCCTGGCTATTCTAATTTTTATGGCTCAATTACCTGAACTCACTAATGTGACATGGCATGTCTATGCGATGACAATTGGTGGTTTAGCCATTATTTATCTATTCCCTTATATTCCAGTGATAGGGAAGCTTTTACCCTCTCCTCTCATCTGTATTGTCTTACTTACGCTCTTTGCCTTATTCATTGGTTTAGATGTAAGAACCGTCGGAGATATGGGGCAATTACCGGATACGCTTCCAATTTTCTTGCTTCCTGATATCCCTTTAAATCTTGAAACCTTAGCGATTATTTTGCCCTATTCACTAGGCTTGGCTGCCGTGGGTTTGCTTGAATCTATGATGACAGCAACGATTGTCGACGATTTAACAGATACCAATAGTGATAAAAACCGTGAGTGTAAAGGACAAGGCGTTGCCAATATTGCTTCAGGCTTTTTAGGCGGAATGGCAGGCTGTGCCGTGATCGGTCAATCAATTATTAATGTGAAATCTGGTGGTCGTACCCGTTTATCTACCTTTAGTGCGGGGGTCTTCCTGTTAATTATGGTGGTGTTTATCAGTGACTGGCTCAAAGTCATTCCAATGGCTGCACTGGTTGCCGTAATGATCATGGTAGCAATCGGAACATTTAACTGGGATTCACTACGCAATATTCGCCAATATCCCCTATCTAGCAATATTGTGATGATCGTTACAGTCATCGTGGTCGTTGCGACACATAACTTGGCTTATGGCGTATTAGTTGGTGTACTTCTTTCTGCGGTGGTGTATCAAAAAGTATGCTAAAAAAAAGCAGGTTGAATTTTGATAAAACAGAGAAATGCAAATAACTCTAGAAATCAAATGGCCAACCTGCCTCAG
>NZ_BBTF01000132.1:0-1467 GCF_000876115.1 Acinetobacter sp. NBRC 110496 | reverse complement strand
CATCACACCAATATAAACTCTTGACCAGCCCACAATGACGCCCAGTAAAAGTGCCATACTGCCAATTTTTCGGTAGCCTGAGAGCAAGTATGAAAAAGCAATCGTCATGACTGTTAAGGTATGCTGACTTGGAAATGATGAAGATGAACCATGCCCTGTCAAGATATGCCCAATCCCAAGATCAAAAGGACGTGGATGGTAATACACGGCATGAATCAGTTGTGTCACCAATAAAGAAGCCAACACTGTAATCAACGTTTTTATAAACTGCCCTTTATATGCCTTATCCTTAAAAAATAAAGAGACAATTAAAAATATAAATAAAACTGCAATTAAATTATGTGAAGAAAATAATGCAATTTTATCTAAAATAGGGTTTTGTGTTGCAGTAGCGTTTATCCAGTTAAATAAACGAATATCGATAGCTTCAATTGACATCGCCAATCGTTCCATGATGATTTGACGCTAAAATATAAGAAGTCCACCTTAAACTAAAATTAAAGATTCTAAAATTTTGAATAAAATTACAATTTAAGCTTAAGCCTGAATTAATAAAAAAAGGCTAAATTTTACTCACCCTCAAATTGGAGTGAATAATGGATAAAAATACGCTCAGTCAGACATTTAGCAAAGTTCCTGAAGTTACCCTCATCTTCTGGATCATAAAAATTGCAGCAACCACGCTGGGTGAAACAGCGGGTGATGCTTTATCTATGTCGCTTAATTTTGGTTATATCTTAAGCACCTGTATTTTCTCTATTATTTTCATTGGCTTTGTTGCATTGCAAATGAAAGCCAGACAGTACAAACCTTTCTTATATTGGGCAACAATCATTTCCACCACCACACTCGGCACCACCATCGCAGATTTTGTGGATCGCTCTTTAGGAATCGGCTATTTCGGAGGCAGTACACTGCTTCTTATTTTATTACTTGCTTCTCTGGCAGTCTGGTATCAGAGTTGTGGAAATATTGCAGTTAATAGCGTTCAGTCTACAAAAAGTGAAGCTTTTTATTGGATCACCATCATGTTTTCACAAACCTTAGGCACCGCTTTGGGAGACTGGACAGCTGATACGCAAGGACTGGGTTATACCGCCTCAGCATTGATCTTTGGTTCTCTCCTCTTAATGCTAGCTGCATTTTATTACTGGACTCAAATCTCAAGAACCTTACTTTTCTGGTCCGCCTTCGTTCTCACAAGACCTTTAGGTGCTGTCCTAGGAGATTTCCTTGATAAACCACTGGATCATGGGGGCCTTGATTTAAGTCGATTCGGTGCTTCATTCGTGTTATTGGCTTTTATTGTAATGTGTCTCATGTTCTTTAAATCCAAACCAGCCTCAACAGCACATTAAGTATTGTTATGACATGACCACGTTCTTTAAAACATCTAAGAAAAAGGGATAAGCACTTGCGCTGCTTATCCCTTTCATATGTTTGGCTAGTTATAAACTTATTGATGTC
>NZ_BBTF01000133.1:0-1409 GCF_000876115.1 Acinetobacter sp. NBRC 110496 | reverse complement strand
ATAAAAACATACTGTTTTACCTATTTAGTACTTTTGCGTACTATAGCCTCATTGAATGAATTTAGCTGATTTGAAAGTCTTAGCGTTTGGAGAAATAGATGTTAGATCAAAATATTAAAACTCAATTAAAAGCTTACTTAGAACGTTTAGAAAGTCCAATCGAGTTGGTTGCTGCTTTAGATGACTCAGATAAAGCAGACAAAATCAAAGAACTCGTGACTGAAATTGCTGAGCTTTCTGACCAAGTTACGGCGCGTTTTGACGGTTCAAACGCTCGCCGTCCTAGTTTCGGTGTGGCCAAAGCAGGCGAACAACCACGTGTGTTCTTTGCTGGCTTACCGATGGGACATGAGTTTACTTCTTTGATCTTGGCATTGTTACAAGTGTCGGGTTATGCCCCTAAGGTCTCTGATGAAGTACTGACTCAGATCAAAGGTTTAAATTTAACTGCAAACTTCGATGTGTTCGTATCTTTAAGCTGTCACAACTGTCCAGATGTAGTGCAAGCTTTAAACTTGATTGCGATCAATAATCCAAATACCACGGCAACCATGATTGATGGTGCCTTCTTCCAAGACGAAGTTGAAGAACGTAAAATCTTGGCAGTGCCTATGGTATTCCAAGACAATCAGCATATTGGCCAAGGCCGTATGACACTGGAAGAAATCGTAGCCAAACTGGATAGCAATTCAGCTGAGAAAGATGCAGCCGCAATCAATGCCAAAGATGCATTTGATGTGTTGGTGATTGGTGGTGGTCCTGCGGGTGGTACAGCGGCAATCTATGCAGCACGTAAAGGCATTAAAACCGGTATCGTGGCTGAACGCTTTGGTGGTCAGGTCATGGATACCATGGACATTGAGAACTTCACTACGGTTCAAAAAACGGTAGGTCCACAGTTTGCCCAAGATATGGAAGCCCATGTGCGTGAGTACGGGGTAGACATCATGAACCTGCAACGTGTCAGCAAGATCACGGGGGCAGATCAAACGGCCAATGGTCTGGTTGAAGTGGAACTGGAAAATGGTGCCAAACTTGAATCGAAAACCATCATTCTTTCAACGGGTGCACGTTGGAGAGAGATGAATGTCCCAGGTGAAGCAGAGTATCGTACGCGCGGTGTTGCGTACTGCCCACACTGTGATGGCCCATTATTCAAAGGTAAACGCGTTGCAGTCATTGGTGGTGGTAACTCTGGTGTAGAAGCAGCCATTGATCTTGCAGGCATTGTTGAGCATGTGACTTTGGTTGAGTTTGATACCAAACTTCGTGCTGACCAAGTATTGCAGGACAAATTAAACAGCTTGCCAAATACCACCGTGATCATGAATGCCTTGAGTACTGAAGTGGTAGGTGATGGTTCACAAGTCACGGCGTTGAAGTATAAAGACCGTGCCACTGATGTTGAA
>NZ_BBTF01000134.1:0-1320 GCF_000876115.1 Acinetobacter sp. NBRC 110496 | reverse complement strand
AATAATCCTAGTGAAATATTATCGGTTGGCTGTATTTTAATCGCTGCAGAAGGGAAGTAGTAATCATCTCCCATATCACTGATTTTTTCATCTTTAACAACTGTAGAGGTACCTTCTACAGTTGGATCAATTACTGTAAAACCAGCTTCAGCATAGTTGCCCGATTGAAAAAAAGCAGACATTGATTGCCCAGATCGATCTAGACCGCCAGCTATGACAGAAGTTGTTGGGATTAAGCTGAGCAAAATAGCCGAGCTAAGAGCTGTAAGCTTCATAGGGAACATTCCTTGTTGTAGCTTTAAGTAAGTGATTGGCACGAAAAGTAACATAAATACAAAAAGAGTAAATGCTCAACTACGGTTGTAAAATGAACTGAAAAGTTAAAAAATATACTTGTGTAGAGTAAAAACACTAAAAAAAAATATTAATTTTATGATTTATATGGATTTATTTTTAAATGCTGAGTGGCTGATTGAATATTATGCAAAATGTTTAAGTGTTTATTTGTTGCTCAAATGAATCACAAGTGTATAAAAAAGAGCGTAGATGTCATTGTTGAAAAAGAAAAAACCATCTTTACAGATGGTTTTTTCAGCATTAATAATTAGAATTTGTAGCCCATTTTTAGGCCGTATGCGATTGCATGGTTATCTTTGAATTCTGCTACATAACCTGCTGTATCAAACTGAGCGCCAGTTTGGGCTTTAGCATCACCTAACCAAAAGTATTTCACGCCGCCAGCAATGAAAGTTTGTGGTGTTGGGCTAAATTGAGCACCTAAACCTACATTCCAATAACCTTCTGTTGGACCTAGCGTGTCTACAGGATTACCTGCACCAGAGTCCCAACCTACAGAAACGTTACCTGCCCATTGATCATTTAACTTACGTCCAACACCTACTGTTGCAGAAATTTGGTCGTCAGTATATGCAACAAGATCAAATTCAGGCTTACCACTTTGACTTTGTACAAGTGCATTTTTACTTGCTAAACCAAACTTATAAGGTTGAGTAGAGAAATTTGACCAATCAACCCAACGAACATTAGCAAAAGCAACTGTATTTGCCATGATGCCTGTTTGGAAATCTAGGTTTACAGATTGTGGGGTCGTGATATCTGTATTTAGAGAAGGTGCTGCATTTAAACCAGCAAATAGACCAGCTGAATTAAAACTTTCTTTAACATTTACAGAGTGCTCAATTTCAGAGCGATATGTAACAGATGCTTTTAATGCAATATCAGGAATTTGAAAAGCCGCACCAGCTAACCAGCCAATATCACCAGTTTCTTTAATACTTGCATTATAGCCACCAAAAGTAG
>NZ_BBTF01000135.1:0-1313 GCF_000876115.1 Acinetobacter sp. NBRC 110496 | reverse complement strand
GGTAAACCAGACATCTGTTCGACTTTAAGATCAGCAGTACCATTGACTCCCTCTAAAATCTTAGCGGCAGCGTTTGCTGATTCAAGTAACTGTTCCAAATCATCACCATAAATTTTTACGGCAACATCGGTTCGGACACCTGAAATAAGTTCGTTAAAACGCATTTGAATCGGCTGTGTAAACTCATAATTGTTTCCATATACGCCTTTAGATACACGTTCAATTTCAGCAACAACCGCAGACTTTTCCTTATCAGGATTAGGCCACTGACTACGAGGTTTCAGCATGACAAAGTTATCTGCAACGTTAGGTGGAACAGGATCAGTAGCAATTTCAGCAGTCCCCACTTTGGCAAAAATAGTCTGAACTTCTGGAATTTTCTTAATCTCTTTTTCTAACGTGTATTGCATTTCAATTGCTTGAGTCAACGACGTGCCAGGAATACGCAAGGCATGTAGTGCTACATCTCCCTCATCCAAGGAAGGTATAAACTCTGAGCCTAAACGAGTCGAAAGACTTGCACTAAAAACAAAGAAAATAGAGACAAAAGCAATTAGCAAATATCTGATGATTTAAAGACCAATCTAAAATTGGGTTATAAAATCTTTTGATGCCATGGACGATTTTTGACTCTTCTTCTTTAATTTCACCGGTAGTGACTAATGCCACCATTGCAGGGACAAACGTAATTGAAAGAATCATTGCTGCCACTAAAGCCATAACCACTGTTGCAGCCATTGGTGTAAACATCTTTCCTTCAACACCAGTCAGAGTCATTACAGGTAGATACACCAAGATAATGATCAATTGACCATAGAGAATCGCTTTGCGGGATTCTTTAGTCGCTTCAAACACAGTCGTAAAGCGTTCTTGCCTTGTTAAAACTCGCCCAAGCTCTTTTTGTTTAATTGCCAACTTTGCTAAGGAAGCCTCAACAATTACAACAGCACCATCTACAATAATCCCGAAATCTAGTGCCCCAAGACTCATAAGGTTGGCACTAATTTTCTGGTTCACCATACCTGTGATTGTCATCAACATTGATAATGGAATAACTAGAGCTGTAATCAGCGCGGCACGGAAATGACCAAGAAATACAAACAGAACAACGATTACCAGAATCGCACCTTCTAGAAGATTCTTTTTCACCGTCTGTATCGTTGCATCAACCAAAGTTGTACGGTTATAGACCGCTTTTGCTTCTACACCTTCTGGTAATGATTTTTGAACTTGCTGTAGTTTTTGATCAACAGCATGAGCAACATTTCGTGAGTTCTCACCGATAAGCATGAATGCTGTACCCAGTACAATTT
>NZ_BBTF01000136.1:0-1271 GCF_000876115.1 Acinetobacter sp. NBRC 110496 | reverse complement strand
ATACGCTGAATTATCAGGAGACTTTCCCTTGGGAGATTCTAGGCAGCCAACTTATAAAAGTCTTCGGCCATTTGATTTGGTGTCTTAAAACCCAAACCCTTTTGAATTCTTCGATGATTATAAAATAATTCAATGTATTTTATAATATCTGCTTTGGCTTCTTCTCTGGTTTGATAGTTGTAATGATGCACTAACTCATTTTTCAGTATTCCCCAAAAGCTTTCAATCGGTGCATTATCGTAACAGTCTCCGCGCTTGCTCATTGAACCTTGAAAACCATATTGCTCAAGTATATTTCGATATTCATGGCTGCAATATTGACTTCCTCTGTCTGAATGCACAATCAGTTCTTTGGTTGGTTTTTGATTGTGAATAGCCATATTTAGCGCATTACAAACAAGCTGTGTTGTCATGCGCTCATTTAAGCTATAGCCAACCACTTGCTTTCGTGTAAAGGTCTTTTACCGCTGCTAAATACAGCCATCCTTCAACAGTCCATATGTACGTAATATCACTTGACCATGCTTGATTTGGTCTAGTCATTGAGAATTGTTGCTCCAGCAGGTTTTCATAGATCGCTCGATTATGGTCACTATTCGTAGTCCTTTTAAAACGCTTGTGTCGCTTACAATACAGGTGGTTCAGCGCTTTTATCTGACGTACAGCGTACATACTCATTTTTATACCCTGAGCTTGTAAGTATTTGGTTAATCGAATATAACCATAGCTCTGCCTTGTCTCCTCATGGGCTATTTTCACCAATATCGTCTGTTGATTTCGTTGAATCGTTCTTTTGCTCACGCCTCTCTTGAGCCAATCATAAAAACATGAAACTGAAACATGAAGTAATCGAGCCATTAAGGTAATTGGAAAAGAATATCTTTTTTGTTTCATATAGGCGTACCTTACTGACTTTCTTTGGCAAAGTACGCTGCTGCCTTTTTTAAAAATTCACGTTCCATTTCAGCTATTTTGAGCTGTTGTTTGAGTTTTTTATTTTCTTCGAGTAGAGCGTTTAGATCAGGTGAATACTGTTTTGTACCTGCTAAAGTTCCAGCCTTTGCTTTGGTATTCCAATTTGAAAGAGTTTGCATTGAAATGCTAAGTTGTCTAGCTGTTTCCGAGACATTGCCTTGATTGGCTTCAATTAATTTGATGGCTTCAGCTTTAAATTCTGTGGTGTAAGTCTTGTGTTTCTTGCTCATGGTAAACTCCTGATGAGTGTGTTTAGTTTACCAAGTTAAAACCTCCTGTTTTTTCAGCACACATCA
>NZ_BBTF01000137.1:0-1240 GCF_000876115.1 Acinetobacter sp. NBRC 110496 | reverse complement strand
GGAAATCCAGCTGATAATAATTCAGCTGCAATAGGAATTTGTAAAAGCGAGTTAGATCTGACGTGCTCGAGGTCAAGAATATCGCTTATCTTTTTATTTGCACCGCTAAATGCGATAACTTTCGTTTCAGGTTTTCCTGACGTTGAACTGCAAGTAGACATGAAAAAAACCTTACTATGATTTGAGACCCATTGTATTGAGAGCTGTATGTTTGTTCAAATATTTCTTAAAAGTTACCAATACACAATGGGTTATCCTTGGAGTTAGAATAAAGATCGTCTATCTTATGAATAATAAAATTTACACGTAATATGTCAGAGATGATGCCAATTATTCATTACTTAACAGTACAGGTTTGCAAACGGGTATTCATAGAGCCTAACTACGGCGTAATGCGTTCTAATGATCCATTAGTTATAGATCCTGATCTATCAATGCAGCCATTATGTTTACTTGGCATCTCCGTCAATGATTTTCCATTAAATTACACGGAATATTATGAAAAAAATGACAGTAGTTGTTCCCTGTCAAAATTCCTGAAGACTTTTTGGAGCCGTTACTACAAGACTAATGGCCCAAATATTCCATTAGTTTTTGGAATACCAGATATCCTGGTTATCGATCATCGTGTGAAGGATATTATTAATCAATCATTTTATAGTTGGTTAGACTCGAATAATATTCAATATGAGTTTTCTGATAGTAAGAATAAAAAAGCTATTGCTAATTTTCGTCAGCATCAACACTATCCTTATATTGAATGTTACTCTGAGATAGACGTCCTAGATACATATAAAACTAAAAATGAAGAATATGCCTTACCTTTATCCGTTCTAAACACGATGACTAACTATTTAGATAGTGTTTTTCTCTTATCAAAGCATCGTAAAACTTTAATAGCGTATACCAGCAGACCTATTAAGCATCCAACATTTACAGAGTGCTGTCCTAACGATCTCCGACTATTTGACATTACACCTTTAGAAAGTAAAGCCGATAGAACTTTACAGGATGCATATTGGGTTAGCTCCGATTTAGAAAATGGCAATTATGGATACTTGCGGAATAGACAAGTGAAAGAAGACATAGATTGCACCAGAGAAGATAAAAAAGCTTTTTTGGCCCTAATAAAATCATTGCCAGTTACTCAATGGATGGATATTTTTACAAGCAATCAGATTGAATTATTGAATCAATTAAAAAAACAACGATACAAAGACACAATTGATATCGATCAGAT
>NZ_BBTF01000138.1:0-1239 GCF_000876115.1 Acinetobacter sp. NBRC 110496 | reverse complement strand
TCCATTGAAAGGAGATACTTCTTCGCATTGACTCGCAATCTTTTTTACGTAATTGTATAAATGGTACTTAAGGAAGTTACCATACTTTTTAATATGATTAACTTCCTAAGCCCCCAATGTATTACTATACTTTCACCTCAGTAGTATACCAGTGAGCAACTATGTGAAATATCGTCACAACTGGGCTGTGCCCTATGATTAAATCACAGTGAGTACTCAAGCATTTTGCTTGCGATACAAGCTTGGTGAAACATGTGCCCAGCGCTTAAACGCACGGGTAAAATTCGATGGATCTTGATAACCTAATGTTTCTGCGATTTTCTCTATAGAAAGTTCTTTTTGATTTAATAACATCATGGCTTGCGTATATTTTTTGCTTTGTTGTAATTTTTGAAAATTCTGTCCTTGTTGTTTTAGTTGCCTATAAACGGTTTTGGTGGATACGGATTTTATTTGTGCGATGTCATTCAATGTGTGCATCGTCACATGATCAAAGGCTTGATTTTGATGATACACTGCCAATACTTGTTCGCAATGTGTGATGGCACGCTCAAAGCTTAACTTATTCGCACAAAAACTTTTTTCAGCTAGAAAATGCTCAGGAAAACGAATTTTCCATTCCGTCGCATGATACCCAATGTATATTCCAGAAGGAAAATCTTGGGTATTTTTTTCGCCTTTGAAAAATATATGAATATCAGATGCCTTAAATGGTAATATTTGCAATATAATTTTATAAAGGCAAATGATTGCAGATTTTAAAATAATCTTTTGGTATTTTTCATTGATAGGTAAAGTTGGTTGAATCTCTAATTCAACATTATTGCCGTGTTTTCGAGAGAGTAACGCCAATCCAATACCAAAGACATCC
Source organism: Acinetobacter sp. NBRC 110496 (assembly GCF_000876115.1). Classification (NCBI taxonomy): domain Bacteria; kingdom Pseudomonadati; phylum Pseudomonadota; class Gammaproteobacteria; order Moraxellales; family Moraxellaceae; genus Acinetobacter; species Acinetobacter sp. NBRC 110496. The sequence continues at coordinate 368 of NZ_BBTF01000138.1, read as the reverse complement.
CAATATTTTAAGGCAACGTCTAATCCGGATGACAACGTTTCTGAGGATATGATTGCAGTGCCAATGGGGTCAAATAGTTGTGACGTAAATCGCCAACCAATTTCCTCACCAAGATCATGATCAGGAAGTTGTCGCCCAATCCAGTCTAATAACAAGAAATATTGTGTTAGTTCAACATGATCCTTAACAATATTTTGTTCACTACAAAATTTTGCCAAATCAACACCTTGTTCTTCAGCATAGTCCATATACGTGTCTACCAATATCGATGGTATCAACATTATTTCATCCCTTTTTGTTGTTTTGTCCGAAAATGACAGATTTTATGTCCGATCATGAGCTTCAATATTGCACCTTATGCTTACAAA
>NZ_BBTF01000139.1:0-1214 GCF_000876115.1 Acinetobacter sp. NBRC 110496 | reverse complement strand
TAATTTATTATCCACAGAATACCCCTTATGGTATCTATAACTCAAAATCTCTTTTGATATCTCATCGACATTTCTCCAATATAAATTGGAACTGAGTTCTTTCTCACGAGTTATAGCCAATCTTTTCATGGTTGAATTTTCATAATAAGTTGAATGAATACATCGACTTATTCGATACAACTTGTGATCGTTTGTACCAATCCAATTATCCAATTTTAGTCGAGTTCCATTAATTTCAATATCATGACCAAAATCCTCAGAAAAGTTCGCTCCACTAAGCCAATGCAGATCCATTGCAGCATCAAAAGCAAATTCTTGACATTTGGAGATAGTATTTTTTACTTTAGCGAAGTTTTCTCTAATATCTCTACGTCTTTCTTTAATAGTGGGAGTTAGTTGATTGATCTCCTGCATGTTTAGCTCCCAAAACGCCCACTTAGCAATTTCTAGTTCAAATCCACTAACGATATTCAGTAAACCAATCATACTATGAAGGTATATTTCAAATCTCTTTTCTGGCGTAATACTCGAATAGTTATGATGAATATTCTGAATCTGTAAAATGGCAACATAGGCAATTCCATAAACACTTCGAGCCCCCTCACTTAATTCAGCAAACTTAACTTTCCTTTCTTTACTTTCTGGGTCATATTTTCTACGCGTCGCTTCTTTATCATTCTTATGTCCTGGCCAGAACTTTCTACAAAACCTTTCGTATGCAATTTCAGCATTTTTTACCCTCCAATCAGGCATCTCATTGATACCAATACAAGTAAGGCTAATCATCCCATTCTGAAGAATTTCATAAAGAGGAAGCAATCCCACAGCTTCAACATCTCTAACAGTAGCATCTTCTGTTAGTTCTTCCATTCTCTGAATTGAACAATTATCAAGGTTTATCTGAACCATTCTACCTTTAGCTATCGATTGATAAGTATACTCAGGAGTTAACAAACGATGCTCTTCATTCAAAAATCGACAAGGTTTGATAAATTGAATTTCCCAGTTCTCTTTACTCATACTTACTCCTTATTAGATTTAGCATTCCATTGTTATTTTTAGTACTTATCTTTTCTTTATAAATAGAATAACCTTTCAATACTCATAAAAGTTAACCAGTCAGGTCAATATTTCTAACATTTCATGCTTTTTATTCTTATTCATTTTCTTCCGCGCATAAAAAACACCCCCTAACGTTAGTTAGGGGGTGTTTA
>NZ_BBTF01000140.1:0-1179 GCF_000876115.1 Acinetobacter sp. NBRC 110496 | reverse complement strand
AAGTTTGAACGTAATAAACCACACGTAAACGTGGGTACAATTGGTCACGTTGACCATGGTAAAACAACTTTAACTGCTGCGATTGCAACTATCTGTGCAAAAACTTACGGCGGTGAAGCGAAAGATTACTCACAAATCGACTCAGCTCCTGAAGAAAAAGCACGTGGTATTACAATTAATACATCACACGTAGAATACGATTCTCCAATTCGTCACTACGCTCACGTAGACTGCCCGGGCCACGCCGATTATGTTAAAAACATGATTACTGGTGCTGCTCAGATGGACGGCGCGATCCTTGTATGTGCTGCGACTGATGGTCCAATGCCACAAACTCGTGAACACATCCTTCTTTCACGTCAGGTTGGTGTACCTTACATCATCGTATTCTTGAACAAGTGTGATCTTGTTGATGATGAAGAATTACTTGAATTGGTAGAAATGGAAGTTCGTGAACTTCTATCTACTTATGACTTCCCAGGTGATGACACTCCAGTTATCCGTGGTTCAGCACTTGCAGCACTTAATGGTGATGCTGGTCAATATGGCGAATCATCAGTTCTTGCTCTTGTTGAAGCGCTTGACTCTTACATCCCAGAACCAGAACGTGCTATCGATAAAGCATTCTTGATGCCAATCGAAGATGTATTCTCAATCTCAGGCCGTGGTACAGTAGTAACTGGTCGTGTAGAAGCGGGTATCGTAAAAGTTGGTGAAGAAGTTGAAATCGTAGGTATCAAAGATACGGTTAAGACAACTGTAACTGGCGTTGAGATGTTCCGTAAACTTCTTGATGAAGGTCGTGCTGGTGAGAACTGTGGTATCTTACTTCGTGGTACTAAGCGTGAAGACGTACAACGTGGTCAAGTACTTGCTAAACCAGGTACAATCAAGCCGCACACTAAATTCGATGCAGAAGTATACGTACTTTCTAAAGAAGAAGGTGGTCGTCACACTCCATTCCTTAACGGTTACCGTCCACAGTTCTACTTCCGTACAACTGACGTAACTGGCGCGATCAAATTACAAGATGGCGTTGAAATGGTTATGCCTGGTGACAACGTAGAAATGTCAGTAGAGTTAATCCACCCGATCGCAATGGACCCAGGTCTACGTTTTGCGATCCGTGAAGGTGGTCGTACTGTAGGCGCTGGTGTTGTTGCTAAAGTAACTGCATAA
>NZ_BBTF01000141.1:0-1088 GCF_000876115.1 Acinetobacter sp. NBRC 110496 | reverse complement strand
TTTCGCGCAGAAACAACGGAAACACTTTGCGCTACCCATCGTATACCCCTGATGGAAATTGCAGGTCACAGGCTCTGTAAATTGTGTGCCAAAGAAACCGTCCATCACTCAAATGCAGCCTATGAGGATGAACTGCAACAGCGATTGCTACAACAGAAAATCAAAAACTCAGGGCTCAATAAACGCTACCTAGATCGTGGCTTCAAGAATTATGTAGTTGCATGCCCTGCTCAAGACAATGCCATCAAACTATGTCAGGCCTTTGCACAGCAAATTATTTCTGACCACAATCCGAACATGTTGATGATTGGTACACCAGGTACAGGTAAAACCCATCTGAGCGCATCAATTATTCGCAACATTCTGCATAACAGTACAAAATCTGCACGCTACTATACCAGTGCAGAAATTGCTCAAAAAATGATGGATACCTGGTCAGACACTTCACGCTCTGAGAAAGAAGTCATCGACCATTTCTCCAGTTTTGATTTATTAGTGATTGATGAATATGGCCTGCATGACCGACACGAAAAACGCCTAGAGATGGTGCATAAGGTCTTATATAGCCGTTATGACAATATGAAATCTACCCTGCTGATTTCCAATTTTACAGTCCAAAATATGCAGCGGGATTTAGGTGTCCGATTATGGTCACGATTACATGAAAATAATTTGATTGTAGTACCGTGTTATTGGGATGATCGACGAATAATCGGATAGCCAAACTCTTTGCTCAAGCCAATTATCTTCCGAGATAATTGGCTTTTTATTACAAGAATTACTTACAGAATATCTCGCTTCCATAAGTATAACTGAAAATAATACTTCTAAGCTGCCTATGCGGCAGTGAACTTGCTCTGCAACTGCTTTAACTTCAGTCACAACTTCTAAGCTGCCTATGCGGCAGTGAACAAAGGAGCTTGTTATGCATGAATCATTTGAAACTTCTAAGCTGCCTATGCGGCAGTGAACATAGGCGTTCCATATATCGGAGTTTTTTAATTCTTCTAAGCTGCCTATGCGGCAGTGAACCATTAATGCTCGTATTAATTTAATTTACTCTGTACACGACAAATTTCATAGGATCC
>NZ_BBTF01000142.1:0-1081 GCF_000876115.1 Acinetobacter sp. NBRC 110496 | reverse complement strand
GGTGGTTCTGCTGCGGCACTAGCATCGGGATTTACACCGATTGAGCTTGGTAGTGATATTGGTGGTTCTATTCGAACACCAGCACATTTTTGTGGTGTCTATGGTCATAAATCCACCTATGGATTGATTGATTTCAGAGGACACATCATGAATTACGAGGACGAGTTATCCCAACCTGACCTTGCCGTCATTGGTCCAATGGCTCGTTCAGCACGGGACTTAAGTTTATTATTAGATGTTTTAGTCGAGCCAAATGCGGATGACTTTAGAGCTTTTAAACTCAAGGAATCTGAAAAACAAACCATTCAAGAGTTTAAAGTATTATTCTGGATGGATGATGAATCGTGTCCAATCGATTCACGGCTAAAGAAAAAATACGATCAACTTTTGCAAACCCTGCAAACTGCCAAGGTTAACGTGGATGTAGGTCGTCCAAAAAATTGGGATTTTGATGAAATATTTAAATCCTACGCCACTCGATTGATCAGCCAAATGACTTTTGCAGATCCTAAACTAAGTCGATTGTCCATGTCGGCATCTACGCCATTAATCAAATTACTTAATGGTAAAGCAGGCATTCCGCCTTTGGCCTATGGATTTACACAAGGTGCTAACCTGAGTCATGCAGAATGGCTTGCCAAATATGAAGAGTCATTGCATATCAAGCAAAAATGTCTTGAAATTTTTGCAGAATACGACGTCATTATTTGCCCACCTATTTTGACTCTAGCGTTTGAACACAATCATAAAGAACCTTTGATGTTTCGCACGCTACAAGTCGATGGAAGAAAACGTTTCTATCTTGAGTTATTCAAATGGATTTCGCCAGCAACTGTATTTGGGTTGCCATCAACCTCTGCACCGATAGGCTTATCTGAGGACAATCTACCAGTCAATATTCAAATATTGGGACAACCGTATGCAGACAAAGTCACCATTAAATTTGCTGAACTGCTTGCACAAATTACGGATGGATTCCAAAAACCGCCTTTGGATTTTTAGTTGCACTATCCATCATAGCGTAATTTAACAGTCTTTCACCGACTAGAAATCAATTGATTGACGATGTTTTGTTGTTTTA
>NZ_BBTF01000143.1:0-1033 GCF_000876115.1 Acinetobacter sp. NBRC 110496 | reverse complement strand
AAACTATTTTAGTTGGGAAGGAATGCTAAAAATTGGAGATTGATACATCTCATCGTTTGTTTAAATATTTTTTGATTAAATTTTCCCTTTAAAAATTCTATTTTTTTTAATGTCTTAACTTGTATTTAATATAGGAGATCCCCATAACAACAAAAGCACTACAGGAATACAACAATATGGCGAATCCACAAAAACACTATGCTAAGTTCCACACAAATATTCGATTAGGTCGTTATGACGAAGAAAGTACATTACGTGAAAAACGTGACCTTTTGATTAGCACCTTAAAAGATGAACTCAAAAAGGATCCAAATGGTCCTCAATTTGTTGAATACTTTAATCAAGGTAGTTATGCCTTGGGCACAGGGATTAAGCCTAAGAATGGAGATTATGATATTGATGTAGGAGTTTTATTAGATTGTGACAAAGAGGAATATGGCTCAGTAGAAATTAAAAAAATTGTTAGAGATGCTTTAACTCATTCAAATAGAACTGTAACGATCAAACGACCTTGCGTAACTGTCACTTATCTCAAAAATGGTAGTCCCGATTATCATGTAGATCTGCCCATCTACGCTGAAGACGACAAAGGCAATATGTATCTAGCTCGAGGTAAGGAATTCTCCTCTGAAGACCTTAAGACTTGGGATATTTCAAATCCTACTGAACTTACCGATACAATTTTGGGAAAATTTGAAGATGATTCAGATTTACGTCATCAGTTTAGACGATGTACTCGCTACTTGAAACAATGGCGAAATGAGAAAGGTCTAGATTTTTTTAAGAGTATTGCTATCACTACAGCTGTATATGAGCATATAACAGCTGAAGATTATGAGAATGATAATAAGGTATTACTTTCTATAGTAAATAATGTATTAGATCAATTCACTACCTTTAGCATTGATCCAGAAAATAACGAGTATTACTTCAGACTCGTAATTAATTTACCTGCACATCAAGGTGTAGACTTACTCGAAAAATTGACCCGAAAACAAATGGAGCACTTAAAATCAAAACTTGAAGATTGATG
>NZ_BBTF01000144.1:0-1006 GCF_000876115.1 Acinetobacter sp. NBRC 110496 | reverse complement strand
AGCTTCTAAACGATTGGTATAGCGAATAGAAAGATATTGAACACCTCTATCTGAATGATGAATCACATTCTTAGGCATACCTCGATCGTGCAATGCTTGCTCCAATGCATCGAGCACCATATCTGTATTCATCCGTGTAGATACTTTCCATCCAACAATTGCTCGTGAGAACACATCAATAACAAATGCGGTATATACCCAGCCTGAATGAGTTTGAATATACGTAAAGTCACCCACCCATAGTTGGTTTGGATGATCAGCATTAAAATTACGTTTCACTAAATCATCTGCCCGTTTTTGGTCATCTCGGTTACGGGTGGTTTGTTTATTCTTACCACGCCAAACACCTTGTATACCTAGCTTTTGCATCAATCGAGCAACTGTACAACGTGCAATAACATAACCCTCACGTTTCAATTTTTGCCAAACTTTACGTACACCATATCGACCTGAACTTTCTTTCCAAATACGTTTGATTTGCTCTGCATGATGTAAATCATGCAGAGCACGTTTCGCTCGATGTTCTGGGTTATCAACGAGATCTAAAGCCCGATAATAGGTCGAAGCTGCAATCGGTAAAATTCTACAAATCGCTTCAACACCATATCGATCTTTATTGTTATGGATAAAATCCACCATTATTTGTGTGGGCGGTCGAGCTCCGCCTGGGCGAAAAAAGCGGCTGCTTTGCGTAGAATTTCATTGGCACGTTTTAATTCTTTAATTTCACGTTCCATTTGCTTCATTTTTTCTTGGTCAGATATCTGTTGTACTTTGGCAGGATTTAGTTGATCCAGATGCTTTAAATACCAAACACGCAATGTTTCAGGAGTACAACCGATTTTAGGAGCAATAGCTGTGATTGCTGCCCAAGTAGAAGGATAATCTTTTTCAGATTCAATTAGTAATTGAACCGCTCTTTCTCTAATTTCGGGGGTATAGTTTGGTTTTTTCATCGGGATAGTCTCTCAGAATATTGACTCTCCGACAAACCCGGTACGGTTCA
>NZ_BBTF01000145.1:0-985 GCF_000876115.1 Acinetobacter sp. NBRC 110496 | reverse complement strand
CTAGGACGAGTATTCAGTGACATGGCAACTTGATTTAAATAATGCTGATCTGCCTGATTTAAATCAATCCCTTTAGGTAAATATTGCCTAATTAAACCATTCATATTTTCGCATGTGCCTTTTTGCCAGGGTGAATGTGGGTCACAGAAATATACATCTATGCCTAAATCTTCTTCAAGTATTTTATGTTCTGCCATCTCGCGTCCACGGTCATAGGTCAACGTTTTACGCAGTTCTGCAGGTAAATATTTCAGAGCTTCAGTTAAAGCCTTGCGCACTGATTCTGCCTTTGCATCAGGTAATGTTGCCAAGATACAGAGCCGTGTATTTCGTTCAATAAGTGTTGCTATCGAACTTTTATTGTCTTTACCTTTAATTAAATCAGCTTCCCAATGACCCGGTATTTTTCTTTCTTGAACTTCGGCTGGGCGCTCATGAATAGTTTTAATATCCTGTAATATAGAATCTTTTTTAGGTTCACCGTTAGCTTTTCGCTTTTTATTTTCATGACGTAGACAGGATAATAAGTCTTTTTTCAACTCACCCTTGGGTAATGCTCGTATCGTTGAATAAATCGTTGTATGGCTTACATTCATTGTTTGATCCAAATCAGGAAATGTCTTTAAACGCTTTGCTATTTGCTGAGGAGACCATAAACAACGGATCGCTTCAACAATAAATTTCCAGAGGATTGAATCGATTTTGAGTTTTCTGTGACCACGTCTACGTCTAGCAAAAGTGTTATCAGAAGCATATCGAGCTTGATAAACGTCATTGATGCTATTTCTTTTAAGCTCACGATAGATCGTACTAGGATGTCTTTTAATAAGTTCAGCAAATTTTCTGGCTGAAAAGCCTTCTTTTCTTGACTCAAGCATTAATGCAGTACGATCTTCAAAGTTAAGATGATGGTATGACAATTTTATATACTCCATAAACCCTTTAAATTAATTAGGTGGTTTATGTCGCACTTCAAGTTTTACTC
>NZ_BBTF01000146.1:0-955 GCF_000876115.1 Acinetobacter sp. NBRC 110496 | reverse complement strand
TAGACTTCCTTCATAAATCATTTTTCAATCAATTTAATTGTTTATCTTTCACCCAATCTAAATTGTATATGCCAGCAAGTAAATTAAACCGCAGGTTTAATCTTTTACGACGATTTCTATATACACAAGATAAAATCTTAAAACATTTCATCCTTCCAAATACATGCTCTACTTGAATTCGTCTACGACCAATCTCTTTATTTAACTTTTTTAATTCAGAATCTAGTTTTTCAGTTTTCTTTGCTTTAGATGGCATGAGGCATCCAAAACCCAATTTCTTTATCCCTAAATAACCCTTATCAACGATAAAAAAGGGCTTAAATTTTAATTTCCTCATGCTTTTTTTAAATATTTTAAAATCATGCATGCTTCCATGACTTCCACATACACTCAGTATTTCACCTGTTATATAGTGCATAGATAGCTGAAATTTAAAGGTATGTCGCTTTTTTTTACCGCTATACCATTTCTTCTGTTTTTTTTGGACGTTGAACTAATATTTCAGTGGCATCAATCACAACAACTTCCCAATCCACTTCATCTCGATTAGGAAGTTGTTTTGGCAAGTTGAATTTTCCAGAACGGATTAAGGTATCTTCAATAACACGTGTGATACGAATTGCACTCGTTTCAGATACACCGTAACTCATACCAAGATGGAAAAATGTTCGATATTCTCTCCAATATTCTATACATAAGAGCAAACGATCTTCCAACGGTAATTTATGCGGTCGTCCTTTACCAATATGACGAGGTAAATGCTTATTTAGCTCGGCCAACATGAGGTTAAATGTAGCCCAACTAACACCGGTAAGCCTACGAAACTTAACGTTTGATAATTTTTGAATATCTTTGAATTTCATCCAAGGATTATCTCTTGAATTAAATAATTTTGCTGATTAATTTAAGATCAAATAAATTGTACGTTTTTTGATTTATGACGGAAGTCTAATAT
>NZ_BBTF01000147.1:0-931 GCF_000876115.1 Acinetobacter sp. NBRC 110496 | reverse complement strand
TGCAGCGCTTCTTTGCAGGTCAGTATTTTGATTATCGTCAAATTTCTCAGTTGATTTTCAATATGTTTTCATTCGACCAAGTGCAACTGACTTTAGATAGAACCAATTGGAAATGGGGAAAACGAAATATTAATATCCTGATGCTCGCAATCGTTTATCGTGGAATAGCGATACCTATCCTTTGGACATTGCTTAATAAACGTGGAAATTCAGATACGAAAGAGCGTATTGCTTTGATTCAACGCTTTATAGCCATTTTTGGTAAAGACCGTATTGTGAATGTGTTCGCAGACAGAGAGTTTATCGGTGAGCAGTGGTTTACATGGTTAATTGAACAAGACATCAACTTCTGCATTCGTGTTAAAAAAACTTCATTGTCACCAATCATTTAGGAAAGAATCATAAAATTAGTGATTTATTTCGCCATCTTAAAGTTGGTCAAATTGAATGTCGTAAACGACGGATTTTGGTTGGTCGGGTGAAACTATATATAAGTGCACTACAGTTAGAAAATGGAGAGCTTTTACTCGTCGTTTCTCCTCAGTTTAATGCCAATGCTATTCAGGATTATGCATTACGCTGGGAAATTGAAACCTTATTCAGTTGTCTCAAAGGACGCGGGTTTAATCTTGAAAATACGCGCTTGACAGACCCTAGACGAGTGAAAAAATTGATTGCGGTGTTAGCTATAAGCTTCTGTTGGTGTTACTTAACGGGTGAATGGCAACATGATCAAAAAAAAGTGATAAAAATAAAGAAGCATGGACGACTCTCAATGAGTTTATTTCGCTATGGTTTAGACTATGTTCAAATGGCGATTCAGCGTTTAATTGGTTTTGGGAAAAAAGAAGAGTTTAAGGAAATTTTGGCAATTTTAAGAAGGCAGAACCCTGATAGGATAAGGGTTCTGTGAAATTTGTCGTGTACAGAG
>NZ_BBTF01000148.1:0-885 GCF_000876115.1 Acinetobacter sp. NBRC 110496 | reverse complement strand
TAGATTAACCTCAAACTTCTAATTCTTATAAATAATGAAAAACACCCAACTTATCTAGCACATCTAAAGACAATTGTTTACGTAGAGCAATATCATCACCAGCTTTCATTTGCATATTTAAAGCAAATGCCACCACTTGCCCATCTGCCTTTTCAACAAAACCCACATACCAACCCACTTGCGGGTCTACAGCCATTCCCCAGCCACTTTTAGCATATAGACGATTCTCCCCTCTGCGCTCTACATACAACATCTCTTTCACTTGTTGCTGAACTTCAGGTTTAAAAGGCAATTGCCCTTGGGCTAAATCATACACAAACTTTACTTCTTGTATAGGTGTAATTGTCAAAGGCCCTTTCAACCAAAATTGATCAACTTCCGTGCCTATTTGCATATTGCCATAACCAATACGTTGCAATTCACTTTGCATTAAGCTTGGACCAATACGACGTGCCAATTCTTGATATACAGGCACTGTAGATGCTTGCATGGCTTCGCCCAAAGTAAAATCTTTGTCCCATGCTTTAAAAAAACGTGGCTTTCCATCCCACTTAAATATTTCTGTAGATGTTGCTTTATGATTTTCTAAACCAATTAGTGCATTGGCAATTTTAAATGTAGATGCAGGAATATAAGCTGTTTTTGCTCGGTCTAAATGCGTGCCATATTTTTTAATATTTTGACCATCATATGTGACAAACACAGCATCAGCTGAGATTTCATTAAAAAGCGCTTGAACATTCTGATCGATGATTGAGTTATTCACTTGTGGAATTGTACTTGTTTTTGCTCGACTCATACTATGCTCAGCACAAGCCCCAATACTTATGCTTAAGCAAACTAAACTCAATATTTTTAATAATTTCATGATATACAACTTTAAAA
>NZ_BBTF01000149.1:0-848 GCF_000876115.1 Acinetobacter sp. NBRC 110496 | reverse complement strand
GATAACATTGATCCAAGACCAAATAAACCAAATGCCCATGTCGTTGCATTTTCAGTAAGTTTAAATGTCGATTGAACCAGTACAACAGTATTTACAATCACAACCGCACTCGCCGAAGCAATTGCTAGATTTAGAGCAAGCAACGCCTTGAGTCTTGGAGTATTAAAATAAATTTTAGCTCCCTGCTTTATACGACTATAAACACCTCTAAATTCAGGCACTGTGGCAACTGGTAATTTTGCACTTACCACAAACAAAGCAGAACCGATAAAACCTAATACTGTTCCTAAAAACAGATTATGATAGCTCATGACAGTGAGTAAGAAACCTGCCAGCATTGGACTGATAATATTTTCCAAATCATAGGCTAAGCGAGACAATGACAAAGCATTGGTATAGTCTTTTTCTTCAGGAAGAACATCTGGAATCATTGCCTGAAATGTTGGTGTAAATGCAGCAGAAGCAGATTGCAAAATAAAAATGAGAATATAAATTTGCCAAATTTGCGTCACAAACGGTAGACACAATGCTGTTAATGCTCGAATAACATCTAGTCCAACCAATACTTGTTTTCTTGGTAATCTCTCAGCAAATGCAGATGCTATAGGTGCTACGCCGATATAAGCAATCATCTTAATTGCCAATGCAATACCGAGAACTTGAGCTGCTTCCCCCTTTGCAATATCGTATGCCTGTAAAGCTAGGGCAATTGTGATTAACCCCGTTCCGATTAGTGCAATTACTTGGGCCAAAAACAAATGCCGATATGTTGTGTTTTTTAGTACGTCTAGCATCTTATGGATTCCTTTTAGAACCTGACTTCTTTAGCAATTGAATCTCCTTGGAAT
>NZ_BBTF01000150.1:0-821 GCF_000876115.1 Acinetobacter sp. NBRC 110496 | reverse complement strand
CCAGTACTTTACGACTATGCCAATCTATAATTGCACACAGATAGACAAAGCCTTTAGCCATAGGAATGTACGTGATATCTGTACACCAGACTTGATTAGAGTGATCGATGACCATGTTTTTCAACAGATATGGGAAAATACGGTGTGCAAGATTAGGCTTACTGGTATTGGGTTTTGGATACAAGGCATGTATTCCCATCAAGCGCATTAAACGTCGGACTTTACGCCGACCTATTTTATGTCCTTGACGCTGTAGCATATCTCGTATCATTCGACTGCCCATAAATGGGTAGTCGAGATGAATTTCATCGATTAGACGCATCAAACTCAAATCAGTTGATGAAATCTCTTTGGGCTTGTAATACAACGTACTGCGATTGATTTGAATCAATTGCGATTGTTGTCGTACCGAAAGTTGATGGGTCTTATCGATCATTTTTTGCCGCTCAGCTGCCCTATTTTTCTGAGCGCACCTTCTAAAAAATCAATTTGCAATGCCTGATGTCCTATCTTGGCATGTAGAGCTTTGAGGTCAATCTCAGGTTCTTGTTGTGCTGTTGGTCGTGAAAAAATATTGATTGATTGCTCAAGCAGTTGATTTTTCCAATCAATTATTTGGTTTTGATGTAAGTCGAATTGAGTAGAAAGTTCAGCGAGTGTGTGGTCGCCTTTAATTGCTGCGAGAGCAACTTTAACTTTAAACTCTGCTGAATGATTACGACGTTTTCTTCGTGTCATGGTTGACTCCAAAAACAAGCATTTCCCATGCTTATTGGGGAGTAGATTATCACTTATAGGCGTGGTCTAAAATCCTAGAACCA
>NZ_BBTF01000151.1:0-741 GCF_000876115.1 Acinetobacter sp. NBRC 110496 | reverse complement strand
CATTGCCGCTTGGATACGTGCAGCGCAACTCGCAAAGATGGAAGTTGAAAGCTACATTTTGAATATTTTGAGTTACTTCTTTAATTTTCAAGGGTAAAAATAAATTTTATAAGAAATATAGCTATTAAATTTTACTGAAGATTACTATGTTTATGCTAAAGACTTGAAGATTCATGCATATTAATAACTATTTGTTTGAAGCACTAAGATTTCGCTTTTTAATTTTATAACTTCCCCCTATAGCAATTTTGGGGGCTGGATCTGGGTTGCGTCCAGACAAATGTTTAATTAAGACGGGAGCGCTATCTGGAGCCTTGCTCCAGATAGCGTCGTGTTCTACATAAAGTACAGTGTTAGTGCATGCAGTCTTAATAAAGGTTTCACGAAGTATCTTAGCTGCTGCACTAGCTATGTCACTTTCATCTTCTAAGCTATAAATTTGCATATCTAAGACCTTATTTTGATTAAATTTGGTTAGGTTAACGAATAAAATAATACATATTTTAGCTCGGAATCTTATAAAAATAGTGAATTAAGTGAAAAATCTTTATTGATAAAAGTAGTTTTAAAGAATAAATGGGACTTAATTAATTTCTGAAACATTTACTTCAAATGATTGAATACATTGAGTATAAAAATGACAACTTATATGTCGTTGACTGTTGACATTCTTTGTCATTAAAAGGTTTAAGCTATTGATTATTAGATTACAGAATTGACAACTTATATGTCGCATGACGT
>NZ_BBTF01000152.1:0-733 GCF_000876115.1 Acinetobacter sp. NBRC 110496 | reverse complement strand
GGCTCTAGACTAGCAGAATAATTATGTTAGTCTAGAATAATGATAGAAAACAGTAAATTAAGTCACTACAAGATTAAAAAAATTATTCAATGCTTTTGTGTTGATATTCCTGCTTCCAAAACAGCCTTATTACTCAATTTAAATCGTAATACGATTAATTATTGGTACATGCTTTTTAGAGAAACTATCTATGATCATCAAACAGATTTAAGAGCTAAGTTTGTTGGTTCAATAGAAGTAGATGAAAGCTATTTTGGAGCGAAAAGGCAACGTGGGTTTCATGGAAAGTTAAAGCGTGGTCGTGGGACTCTAAAACAGCCAGTATTTGGAATATTCGAACGTAATGGGCGCGTCTATACTGAAATCGTACCTGACTGTAAAATGAAGACTTTACAAGAGGTTATAATTGGTAAAGTTTCACTTGAGAGTGTGATTTATAGTGATGGATGGCGTGGCTATAATGGTCTTGTTGATGTGGGTTATTCAAAGCATTTTAGGGTAAATCACGGAGCAAATGAGTTTGCTAGAGGACAATGCCATATAAATGGAATAGAATCATTTTGGAGCTTTTGTAAAAGAAGGCTAGCAAAGTTTAACGGCATATCAAAAGAGTACTTTGATTATCATCTTAAAGAAACTGAATGGCGTTGGATGAGGGAACCTAATGAGTTAGCAACTGAGCTGTGGAACCTCATTAGGTAAAATTAAGTGTAAATCTGCTAGTCTAGAGCCT
>NZ_BBTF01000153.1:0-708 GCF_000876115.1 Acinetobacter sp. NBRC 110496 | reverse complement strand
CTGCATTGATTGGATGTAACACAGGGGCATTCGGTGCAGTTACATCTACGCTATAAGCATGGGTAGTTGTAACCGTACTGCTATTGCCTGCTGCATCTGTAAATTTAACATTGGCATCAATGATTTTATCTGTATCTGCGACCAAGCCACTGCCCGGAACACTGACACTCCATGTACCATTCGCTGCATTCACTGTAGCAGTATAACTTACTCCATCGACAATAATGGTGACTACCGTCTTCGCCGCATCAGCAGGTACACCGGTTAATGTTCCTGTCAAGGTAACATTACCAGTAGATTCTGCTGCATTGAGTACGTTATCCGCTGTGACTGCATCAACCGTAAATCCGACAGAGCTGGTATCTGGCGCAACCGTATCCACAATTCCAGTGCCTGGCAAGGACACATTTCCTGCCGGATCAGTCGCTGTTGCGGTCACCGCCTCACCATTCAACAAGCCACCCGGATTCGGTACACTCCAGACCCCGGTGACTGGATCGGCGGTCACCTGTTCGGTACTGCCGTTCGGGAAGGTCACTTTGACTGTTGAGCCTGGTTCTGCCGTACCGGTAATCGGATCAACTGCATTGATCGGATTCACGACAGGTGCATTCGGTGCAACCGTATCAATCGTAATTGTACCTGTCGCTGTACCCACATTTCCTGCTGGATCAGTCGCTGTGACGGTCACGGTATGCGGACCATCAG
>NZ_BBTF01000154.1:0-680 GCF_000876115.1 Acinetobacter sp. NBRC 110496 | reverse complement strand
TATTATTTATAGATTCTCTGTGGTAGCAGATGATTTTTATCGAGAATAAAGTCATCAATGAAGTTTTTGATCATTGGTCTAAATAATTTCTTCTGCCAACGATATACATTTTCAAAGATCCGCTCAAACTGGTTCTTTTGTATCTCCACGTAGGCCATCAAGGCTGAAAAAATATGATTCAAAATCAGTTTAGACCGTCTTACTTGAAACTTTTCAATATGACAAACCTGTTTAATCACTCGGTGATATTGTTCTATTTTCCAATGACTTGAATGTAATTCATGAAAACCCTCAAAGGACAATAAATCATCTTCATCTTGATACACAATATAAAACCTCTGCTGTTCTTTTAACTGAGTCTTAAATAATTGTACAAAGCCAAAATCTTTGAGCCAGACCACTTGACCCTGATGGAAATTCGGCAATAAACGCAGTTGAAACCATTGTCCTTTTTCTGGGGAAACCTTACGGTTACAGTCGATACCAAACATAAATCGAATACCATGTTTTCTTATGGTTTTTAGATTTCCAGTCGATGAATACCAACTATCACCTGTAATAAATTGAATCTTTGCACCCCAACTGAGTACTTCACTTAACATATCCATAAAGTAATCATTCTTGGTTTTACCCTCAGATTTGTCATAAATTCGGAAATTAATTGGAATATTTTGACCATT
>NZ_BBTF01000155.1:0-674 GCF_000876115.1 Acinetobacter sp. NBRC 110496 | reverse complement strand
CATGGTTAATGGCAGTAAGCCAACTGACTGTTTTTATACCATTTAATAAATGACTAGCATCTAAGAATGGGTTACCAACATTCATTGCCCAGAACTTCCGAGAAAAATAAGCTTCTGTAGGTTCATTTTTTTCAGATCTAATTTTAGAGATGATACAGGCATAGCCTGCATAACCATGATTGGCTTTTAAGCGTTGCGCGCAGTTAATAAATAATTCAATAAATAGTTTGGTATTCTCTTCAACCCATTCGACTGGCATAGAAAAGGTTAAAACACTCTGGTATGTCCCATTTTCTACTTGCCATTTACTTTTTCCGCCAATATTAAATTCCCAAGCGCCTGTAGCAAATTTTTCTTTGCCGCTGGTATAAAGAAAGCTAAGTGCTTTCATTGGGCTATAATACTTAAAAATCTCACGTATGGGCTTTGTCTTTTTGAACTCAGTACTGTCTGAACCAGCCCCTTTAGGAGGTTCTGATAACCACAGCCAAGTCAAATGTTCTTTGGCGTAGGTTTGATAGTCATCAAAACATTGTGCAATCGCCTCACGCATTTCAGCGCTATAGCCTTCTTTAAAATAAAGCACAGCACGAATGGCAGGAATAGCCCCAACATAATCTTCTGGACCTTGGGGAGTGAAAATACCTCCACCAATTGCACCTTTTTCCTGTTGA
>NZ_BBTF01000156.1:0-663 GCF_000876115.1 Acinetobacter sp. NBRC 110496 | reverse complement strand
AAAATGAAACGGATCAAACGACAGACGCCACGGCGACAACCCGGTTAAGCTCGCAATACGCCCTACTGGATTCTCAATTGCCCAAATATTCGGTTTAAAAAATTCAATTGTTCTTAAAGTTTGGTACACCAGCTCAATACTGCTTAACGTGCGACCATCAGCATCTTTGGCAGTAAAATGTCTTGCACCAGAAACAGCAAAGTCAGTACATGGGCATGCAGCTAAAATCGCATGAACGTCCAAACCATCAAAGCATGCAAAAAGCTCGTTAAAGAATTCCACGCTGAAGTTATTAATATCGCCAAAATAAGGATCTGCCTGTATATCAAACCGAAATACTTGATAGCCAGCATCAACCCATGGTTGTGACCATGTGCCAGACAAATCAAAAAGAGAAAGGACAATTTTTTGGTTGTTTTGGTTGCGGATCGTTGGATCTAGATATTGGTTAAACGCAACGTTTTTCCATTGTTCTAAACGTTCTAATGCGGAAGATCTGGACATCCAGCCATTAGCTTCAACATATGCTTGTGATTTCTTATTTAAGCGAACAACTTCATTCTTATGCGGTGCATCAAAGATGTTTGAAATCTTAAACTCAGCATCAATAAAACTACTTCTTGCATCCAATAAAAGCTTATTGAAAAGTTGCAATTGTTCATT
>NZ_BBTF01000157.1:0-645 GCF_000876115.1 Acinetobacter sp. NBRC 110496 | reverse complement strand
GGAAATTCAGATACAAAAGAGCGTATTGCTTTGATTCAACGCTTTATCTCCATTTTTGGTAAAGACCGTATTGTGAATGTGTTCGCAGACAGAGAATTTATCGGTGAGAAATGGTTTACATGGTTAATTGAAAATGACATTAACTTCTGTATACGTGTTAAAAAAACTTTATTGTGACCAATCACTTAGCCAAGAATCATAAAATTAGTGATTTATTTCGTCATCTTCAAGTTGGTCAAACTGAATGTCGTAAACGACGTATTTGGGTTGGTCGAGTGAAACTGTATATTAGTGCGCTACGATTAGAAGATGGAGAACTTTTACTTGTTGTTTCTCCTATGTTTAATGCTTCTGCTATTCGTGATTATGCATTACGCTGGGAAATCGAAACGTTATTTAGTTGTCTCAAAGGACGTGGATTCAATCTTGAAAATACTCGTTTAACAGACCCTAGACGAGTCAAGAAATTGATAGCAGTGCTAGCTATCGGTTTCTGTTGGTGCTATTTAACAGGTGAATGGCAACATGATCGAAAAAAAGCGATAAAAATAAAGAAGCATGGACGACTTTCAGTAAGTTTATTTCGCTACGGTTTGGACTATGTTCAAATGGCTATTCTACGTTTGATTGGTTTTGGAAAAAAAG
>NZ_BBTF01000158.1:0-643 GCF_000876115.1 Acinetobacter sp. NBRC 110496 | reverse complement strand
GGCTTTTGTTTTGCCAAAGATATTGGATAAATTTCCTGATCGATCAGTTATGTTGACTGGTACAACAATTCTTGTAATCGGGCTGTTAAGTGGTTATTTCATTACATCTTATAATGGTTTGCTTGCACTTTGGTTTGTGCTTGGTATTGGATATTCTGTTTCACAAACACCTACAGGCCGTTTAATTCGCAAGTCTGCATCGAGTGAGAATAGAACCTCACTGTTTGCCGCACAATTTGCTTTCTCTCATGCTTGTTGGTTAATTACTTATCCATTAGTTGGATGGTTAAGTACCAATATAGGCACATTACAGACTTTTATTCCGATGGCTGTTATTGCGATTATTGCTCTCATTCTTGCATTACGCTTATGGACAACTAAAGATGAAGATTTTCTAGCACATAGCCATGATGATTTACCCGCAGACCACGATCATGTGGTTCAGCACCAAGTCAATGGTGTACATGTGCATGAGTATGTGATTGATGACTATCATCAAAAGTGGCCTAAATAATTCTTTTCGACTAATGGCTTAGAAGTAACCCGTTTATTTGTTGTACAATTTTAAACTTGTTTTATCGTTCAATAAAAAAGGGGAACAACATGAAAAAACTAATCTTTGTATGTTTAATGGGGCTTGCGG
>NZ_BBTF01000159.1:0-605 GCF_000876115.1 Acinetobacter sp. NBRC 110496 | reverse complement strand
CGCTTTAACTTACCATGATCACATTCAATGACATTATTTTTATACTTAATCTGCCTGTGCTCAATATCTACTGGACATTTTCCTTCTCGCTTTAATCGTGATAAAGCATGGCCATAGGTCGCTGCTTTATCTGTATTGATGACCCGTGGAATTTGCCATTTTTTCACCGTATTGAAGATCTTTCCTAGAAAACTATAGGCTGATTTACTGTTCCGTCTAGCGGAAAGGTAAAAGTCAATCGTATGACCCCGTTGATCAACTGCACGATACAGGTAAGTCCATCGCCCCTTCACTTTGATATAAGTCTCATCCATATGCCATGAATGTAAATCTGTAGGATTACGCCAATACCAGCGTAACCGTTTTTCCATTTCTGGAGCATAACGCTGAACCCAACGATAAATTGTACTGTGATCCACATTTATGCCTCGTTCAGCGAGCATTTCTTGAAGTTCACGATAGCTGATGCCATATTTACAATACCAACGAACAGCCCAAAGAATGATTTCACCTTGAAAGTGCCGACCGTGGAAGGGATTCATCTGCTGTATCTCGAAATAAATAAGATATTTAGCTTATCATGTCAGCCTATTTGCAACAGTGCC
>NZ_BBTF01000160.1:0-551 GCF_000876115.1 Acinetobacter sp. NBRC 110496 | reverse complement strand
ATCAGATGGATCGGATTATGCCAATCATTGACTATGTAGAAGCAACACCTGAAGGACAGGAAAAAGATGGATTAATTGAGCGTTTAGTTACTCCTTTTGTTGCAGATCGTGGAACTCCACCAGATGAAGCAAGACGACATTTGCCTTATCGTAAGCTCATTAAAGTGTTTAATGCTTCACCTGAACAGCGTCCAGCTTTAATGCTGCAATACCTAGAAGACTGGTATGAGGCGAGCCGCCGAGAGCCTTATTATGATCAACATCCTCAAACTGATTTAAGATCAGGAAGAGGTTACTATGGCTATTGGTCATGGGAAGCAGCAGCGGTAACGTGGTTGCTGGATATAGATGATACGTCATATTGTGAACATCAGTTCTATCCAAAAGATTTGGTTGATTTTGCTCGAACACAGTCAAAAGTAGTTCTAGATGATCAACAACTAGAGCGAATGAAAGTTAAGGGCGGAGAAGCCTGTATTAAAACAGGTTATTGGAGAACACCAGCACAACCAGATTCACGACAATACTTTAAACAAGGTGAGATTGTTCCC
>NZ_BBTF01000161.1:0-507 GCF_000876115.1 Acinetobacter sp. NBRC 110496 | reverse complement strand
TAGGCTTTTCAAAAAGCTGGAAAAAGAATAAAACTAGTGGAAGTGCGAAACTAAGAATAAAGACTGGATCTATGCTTAGATCACTATCAGAAGAAATTGGTTTTACTGAATGATGATAAATTGGCTCATCAATGTTCTTCCAGCTATGCGCTTCAGCGTCATGATCAGTAGAGTTTTTAAGAGAATCACTAGAATGCTGCAAAGACCAATGACTTGATGCATCATCCTCAACGACAATACTTAACTCATGTTGGTGTTCAATATTCTCAAGTAAGACAGGCGCCCACGCATGAACTCCCGTAATTGTTATCGTAAACAAAAACAGGATAAATGCGAGTATAAGCTTAGACAACCTACTTGAACGCATAGCGATGGAAATACTACTGATTTGCTAACAAAATACTAAAAAGTTTTATTAAAGTAAATCTCTCTCCTCAACATTTGAAAATGAATATGTTCGAAACTATTACCAATATCAGCAAAAGGAGTATGAATAAGCTCAAATCC
>NZ_BBTF01000162.1:0-506 GCF_000876115.1 Acinetobacter sp. NBRC 110496 | reverse complement strand
ATCTACTTGAATTGTTTGATAGGAAGCAAAGAAAATGCCAAAAGATTTTGTTTATGATGATGCAACTGCGTTAGTACAATCCATCCAAAATGGACAAATCAGTAGCCGTGAATTGCTGGAATCACAGATTGAACGGATTAATAAATACAACAAACACATCAATAGTTGTGTTGCATTTGATTATGACAATGCAAGGATTTTAGCAGATCAGGCTGACCTCGCCATCAAGCGACAAGCCCCACTTGGTAAATTACATGGCATTCCGATGACCATCAAAGATGCCTTTAAAGTGAAAGGCATGCCGTGTACCGATGGCAATCCAGAATTCCAACACTATGTCCCCACCGAAAATGCTGTTTCGGTCAATAAATTGGTCGGTGCTGGAGCCATTCCTTTTGCAAAAACCAATGTACCCTTTAAATGTGCAGATATTCAAACCTACAACAAATTTTATGGTACTGCCAATAATCCATGGAATTTAAATCTCACAACAGGCGGCTCATCAA
>NZ_BBTF01000163.1:0-502 GCF_000876115.1 Acinetobacter sp. NBRC 110496 | reverse complement strand
TTTTTTACTTTTACCAAATGATATGTTGCCGGAGTAAGAAAGTTGAATAACCAAATAAATGATTTAAATATTGATTGGGAACAGTGGTTTAATCAACAAATACTAAATTATGGAAAATATAGAGATAGTTTCTTACAAGAAGATATGTATCAAAGGCGGTTTGATGCTTTTCTTAATGGTGTTTATTCAGTAACTGACGGTTTTCAAAAATATAAGGCAAATGCTAAATCCAGTAAGATGATGGCTGCTGGACATCAAAGATTAAAAGATGTCTTAAATTTAATGTCATTACAGTACTCTGCTGGTGGTGATATTGCGTTTATTCAGGAACTTTACCCATATCTTTTAAACTGGACAGAAGAATATGCCGAAATTCATAGTCAATATCATCAAAGCCCTGAGGCAGATGGACGGTATGTTTGGCATATCAGTTTAGGAACAGAAGACTATTGGTATATTGCTTTGCGTCTGATTTGTTTTGGACTGTTGACTGGCTATGCCG
>NZ_BBTF01000164.1:0-501 GCF_000876115.1 Acinetobacter sp. NBRC 110496 | reverse complement strand
CCGCATAACCAGTCAATAGCCCAAAACAGATCAGACGCAAAGCAATATACCAATAGTCTTCTGTTCCCAAACTGATATGCCAAACAAATCGTCCATCAGCATCAGGACTTAAATTGTATAAATGGCTTGCTTCTGCGTACTCTTCTGTCCAGTGAAGTAGATATGGATATATTTCTTTTAAAAACTCAAGACTTCCGCCTGCCGAATACTGTAAAGACATTAAATTTAAGACATCGTTTAAACGCTGATGACCTGCCGCAATATAGCCACCATATTTTTTTTCATTTTTATAATTACTAAAACCATCCGTTACGGAATATATTCCATTCACAAATGTATCAAATCTTTTGCTATACATTTTTTGTTCAAGCAAATTATCTCTAAATAAAGCTGGGTCTTTTATTTCTAAACTTAACCACTTATGCCAATCTATTGTCTGCTCATTTACTTGTATGGACATTTATTAACGCTCCAGCATGTCATTCGGTAAAAGTAAAAAAA
>NZ_BBTF01000165.1:0-132 GCF_000876115.1 Acinetobacter sp. NBRC 110496 | reverse complement strand
GTATTTAAAAGCTGGCGATGACTTACTCTCACATGGCAAGTGCCACACTACCATCAGCGCTAAGAGGTTTCACTTCTGAGTTCGGGAAGGGATCAGGTGGTTCACTCTTGCTATTGTCGCCAGCAAACTGTT